>JAZLIW010000139.1:0-13054 GCA_045617585.1 Eubacteriales bacterium | reverse complement strand
CTTGTCGCCGAACGCGGCGGCGTCGGGGGCTTCCCCGGCACCGACCGAGTCGAGAACGATCAGAAAGACGCGCTTTACCGGCTTCATGCAAGTACCCCCGGGATCAGACGGAACGAGAAGGAAAATTCCTTTTCCTTCAGGCGCCAGCGCTCGTCGAGCTGCGGGCCGCAGGAATTGGAGCCGATGCCGCTCATGCGGTAGTCAAGGGAGGCGTAAACGCGGTCGTCCCACTTCAGGTCGTCGCGGTGGCCGGTCGCGGTCAGCGCCTCGTCGCTGTAATGGGAGGCGCGGAAGGACGCGTCCTTCCCGACGGGACGGAAGGTGAGGCAGACGCCGCCCGCCGTCGAGACCGAGGCTTCCTTAATCCCGGTGTGGGAATAATTCTCCTGCGGCTTGATGAAGGGCTCGTATTCGGCGGATGCCGCGGTATCGAAGCGGGAGAGACGGCTGTTCAGCCGCATATCCTCGTAGGAGCCGCAGGGACCGTAACCGAAGTAGGAGACCTGCTCGAAGCCCTCGGGCAGGATCGCCCGGACGCCGAAGCGGGGGAGCCACGGCACGTTGTCGCTGACCTTTACGTCGGTCGTGACGGTCAGAGCGCCGTCCGCGCCGATCGCGTAGACCGCTTTGCCGCGGAGGATGGGACGCGCGGCGCGCTGCGCGAGGGTAAAGCCGACAGTCACGCGGACGGTGCCGTCCTCCTCCGTGACCTCAAAGGAGGTGCGGGAGGACGAAGCGACGTGGAACCCGGCGTTCTGCCATTCGTGGCGGATGCTGCGGTCGTTGTCGGTGGGAGCGCGCCAGATGCGGTAATCGAGCGGCGCGGCAAGGCATTCCTTCCCGCGGAAGACGAGGGAGGAGAGAAGCCCGGTCACTTTGTCGAAGACCCAGACCGTTTCGTCCGCGCGGACGGTGACGGCGGTATCGGTCTCCGTCAGGACGGGAACGGCGGTCTTCACCGTTTCCTTTTCGGGCAGCGGCGCGTCGCGCAGGACGAAGGAGGCAAAGCCCATTTCGCTTCCGCGTTTCGCCCACGCGTAGGTCCTGCCGGAGAAGACACGGAAGGTCACGGTCGTGACGCCCTCCGTGCGGGGCAGGGGAAGGGTAAATTCCTCCGCTCCGGTCGGCGCGGCGGCAAGGGTCAGGCTGCCCGCGGCCTTTTCGTATCCGTTCTCCTCAAGCGACCAGTCGACGCGGAGGTCGGAGAGGGAGGTAAAACGGCGGCGGTTGGTGACGCGGAAGCGTCCCGCGGCGGCGTCGAGGACCTCGAAGTGAACGGGCAGATACGCCTGCTTCATCTCGTCGTAGGCGGGAGAGGGTGTGCGGTCGGGATAGACCAGACCGTCGATGCAGAAGTTGCCGTCGTTCGGCGTATCGCCGAAGTCGCCGCCGTAGGTGGCGCGGTAGGTGCCGTCGCCGTTCTTCAGATAGACCGAGTGGTCGGCGAATTCCCAGACGCAGCCCCCCAGCATCCGGTCGTAGCCGTAGAAGACGTCCATATAATCCGCGAAATCGCCGGGGCCGTTGCCCATCGAATGGCAGTATTCGCAGAGGAAATAAGGCTGGGTAAAGCGCTCGTCCTCAAAGTAGGCGCGGATCACGTTCGGCGCGGGATACATCCGGCTCTCCACGTCAACGACGTCGGTCATCTGCTTGTTGCCGTTCAGATGATTGTAGGCGCCCTCGTAGTGGACGAGGCAGCCGGGCATCCTGCCGTGCAGGAACTTGCTCATCGCGCGGTGTCCGCAGCCGAAGCCGGATTCGTTGCCGAGCGACCACATGAAGACGCAGGGATGGTTCTTGTCGCGCTCGAACATCCGCTCGGCACGGTCGAGGTAGACCGGGATCCACTTGGGATCGTTCGAGAGCATATCACGGTCCTCCGAGAAGATGAAGCCGTGGCATTCGAGGTCGGTCTCGTCGACGACCATCACGCCGATCTCGTCACAGAGGGAAAGGAAGCGGGGATCGGGCGGATAGTGCGAGGTGCGGATCGCGTTGCCGTTCGCCTGCTTGAGCATATAGATATCGTCGCGCAGACGGGTGAAGGGCACCGTGTGACCGAGCAGCGGATGGGTATCGTGATGGTTGAAGCCCTTGAGCTTGATCTTCGCGCCGTTCAGGAGGACGATGCCGTCCTTGATCTCGATGCGGCGGAAGCCGAGGCGGAAGGCGATGCGCTCGCTGCCGCAGAGGACGTAAAGCGTATAAAGCTTCGGCTCCTCGTCGTTCCAGAGGACCGGCGCGTCCACCGGGACCGTGAAGGAAAACGTCGGATCGGCGGTCGCGGTGCCGGAGCAGAGGTATTTCCCGTCGGGGGAGGTCAGCTCCCACGTGACCTCGGCGCGGCCGTTCAGCGTGAGCTCGCCGGTCAGCGTGCCCTGCGTCAGCGTTTCGTCGAGGGTGGGGCGCAGATAGGCGTCGGTCAGGCAGACCGGATCGCGCCAGAGCAGATATACGTCACGGAAGATGCCCGAGAAGCGGAACATATCCTGGTCTTCAAGGTAGGATCCGGCACACCACTTGACGACGAGAACGGTCAGCTCGTTCCCCTTTTCCCGGACGGCGTCCGTGATCTCGATCTCGGAGGTCATGTGGCTGACCTGACTGAACGCGAGGAACTTTCCGTTCACCCAGACGTAGAAGCAGGCATCCACGCCCTCAAAGTTGAGGAACAGCCGCTTTTTGCCGAGGAACGCGGGATCGAGGTCGAAGAAGCGGCGGTAGAGCCCGCAGGGGTTCTCGTTCGGCACGTGGGGCGGATCGACCGGATAGGGGTAACGCACGTTCGTGTAGTTCGGGACGTCGTAGCCGCGGTCGGTCAGCACCTGCCAGCTCAGCGGCACGGTGATCTTCTCGAATTTGTCCTCCGCGATCAGGGGATCGAGGTCATAGACCCGGTCGAACGACGGGAGAAAACGGAAGTCCCATTCACCGTTGAGCGAACGGAAGAAGGGGGAGGCCTCCCGTCCGGAGGCATAGCCCTCCTCCGGGGAACCGATCTCCTTCGCCGCGAGGGCTTTGGTCGGGTAGGGGATGAAATACGCGCGCGGCTTTTCACAGCCGACGTGCAGATGCTCGATGGATTCGGGATAGAGATGATTGACGGTCATGTTTCGTTCCACGGCTTTCTGTTCAGCGAAAGCTTCCTTTCTTATTCAGCGGCTTCAGATGAACGGCGTGACGTAATCGCAGCTCGAGGGGTAGCGGTTGACGAATTCGTTCGGCGCTGCCCAGCGGACGGCGTTCCTGATGATCTTCTGCACGTTCTCGTTGTAGAAGCTGCGGCATTCCTCGTGCCCGGGCTGGAAGTAGAAGACCTTGCCGAGGCCGCGGTAGAAGCACGCGCCGGAGCGGAAGATGTTGCCGTGCTCGAACCAGCTCGCGAAGACGAGCTCGTCGGGCTGCGGGATCATGAAGGGCTCGCCGTACATTTCCTCGAGGTCGAGGTCAAAATGCTCGGGGATGCCCGCCGCGATCGGATGCGCAGGCAGGATGTTCCATACGATCTCGTGCTGATTGTTGCTCCAGAGCAGATGGCCGGAGGTGCCGACGATCGCGCGGAAGGGCTTCGACATATGCGCGGAGTGCAGCGGGATGAAGCCCATCCCGTAGTTGAAAACGCGGTTCTTGATCTTTTCGACGATCGCGTCGCTGACGAGGTGATGCGCCATGTGGCCCCACCACAGCAGGACGTCGGTATTGTTCAGGACCTCGTCGGTCAGCCCGTGCTCCGGCATATCGAGCGTGGCGGTGCGGACCTCAAAGTCGGCCTCCTCGCCCAGAAACGCGGCGATCGCGCCGTGGATGCCGTTCGGGTAGATCTCGGCGATGCGGGGTTCGGCAGGCTCGTGACGGTATTCGTTCCATACGGTGACGCGGATTTTTTTCATATTGATTCCCTCCTGAAAGGTACATATTTTTCTCTCTCTATTTTCTCATATTTTATCCAAAAAGTCAATACCAATCGGCGAATTTTAAGGGAAGGATGGACAAAAACGCGCCCCTTTCACGGCTTCGTGACGGGTAACGGGCATCCGACCCGGCACCTTGCCCGATATCCTTCACAAAAGCGTGCCGGTCCCGTGATCCCCGCCGCATGAACGTCCCGTTTTCGCGGCATAATGTTCGTGACCGATATAAAAAAGATGACCCCGAAAAGAAAGGAGGCTCCGCCGTGAAAGGCTCCGTCCGCGATTTTCTCGTCGCGTTCCTGACCGCCCTCGCCGCGTTCGGCGTTCCCGCGCTTGCCGTTACGCTGTATCTGACCGCAAATTATCTCTGAAGACTTGGACGGCGACGGGGCAGAACGGCAAAAATGACGGCAACGATCGTCAAAAAGAATGATTCTATGAGCAGAAAACGTATCCCGCCGCGTTCCGACGCGTTGTAATGACTGATCCAAAAGAAGGCCCCCGACAGACCGTTCGGATCTGTCGGGGGCACGTTATTCGTTTCTTTCTGAAATGACGTTACAGCCTGCGTCAGATCATGCTGCGGGATGGAGGTCCGTGTACCACTTGAGGTACTGGCTGTAAATGGAGTATTCGTTGTTGGTATCAAGCGCCTGCTTGACGGCTTCCTCTGCCTCGAATTCCTTGGCGACGGCCTTGATATACGCTTCGTAGGTGACCTCTTCGCCGTTTTCGTCGACGTAGGGCTCGAAGTTCATGACCTTATCCTTGTAGACGGCGGAGAGCTCAATGATCTTGTCGACCATTTCCTGCGTGTACATACCGACGTAGGGCTCCTCGGCGTCCTCAAAGTCCTCGGCGGTGTAATACTGGAGGACGAAGGGAACGTACGGGCTGACGAAGACGTTGCGGTTCTGAATCTTGGCGTTCGCCCAGTTGTCGGCGGAGAGCGCAAGCAGTTCGTCGGACCAGGTGGCGTTCTGCATCATGAGGAACTGGTTGCCGGTGTACATCGGGTTCATGATGTACTTCATGTCTTCCTTTTCGGTGGGAACGACGTAACCGGTCTCCTCGTCGATCGTGTAGTTGACGCCCTTGACACCGTAGGTCATCAGGTTGACGAAATCTGCGTCGGTGGTCAGCATCGTGAGGATATCAAGCGCATAGGTGGGCTTGTATTCGGAGAACGCGGAGACGCAGTAAGCACCGGCGACGAGATCCTGCTGCTGGGCAATGGGACCGTTCGCGGTCAGGATGTAGAAGTCGTCCTCGTACTTGCGGACTTCCTCGTCGGTCGCCTTGATGTAGATGGCGCCGTATTCCTTCATGTTCTCGGGCAGAACGGTGATGTCACCCTCGGTGAGGTAACCGTTCTTCAGGTAGTTGTAACGGAAGGAGAGGTAGTTCGTGTAGGTGGAAAGGGAGAGCAGGTTTCTCGGCAGCATACGGCTGTCGGAGGTGATATCGGAGGTGATGAAGCCGCCGATCAGGGTGTTGAGACCGCCGACCGTGGAGTAGGACAGACCGGGCACGTTGTAGAGCGGCTTGATGTCGTCGCAGTAGGTCGCGACTGCCTTCAGGTATTCGTTGATACCGGGCAGGGTCGCGGAGGTGAAGTCACCCTCGCCGTAGTAGAGACGGCCGGTCGCGACTTCCTTATTGATCAGCAGGTACGTGGTCTCGCCGAGGACGTGGTTGTTCGGCAGAGCGCGGAGCCCGGAGGTGTTCTTCGCGTCGGTGATGGTACAGCCGGAGAAGAACGCGGGGTTCGTGAATTTATAGATCGCCTTGTAGGAGGATCCGAGAGATTCGGAGAGGTTCAGGATCATCTCGTCCTGCGTGTACCGGTTGAGCTTGTCGTAGCTGTTGACGAGGAAGATATCGATCTGATCTTCCTTGGCTTCGGGATAGATGATGTGGATGGCGCCCTTCTTGTCGATGTAGGTCTCGTAGGGCGCGGTCTCGGTCTCGGTCAGCTCGTCGGGGATCGTGGTGACCTCTTCCTTGATGCCGGCCTTTCTGCGGGACGCCGCCTCTTCCTTCTTGCGGTCGGCTTCTTCCTTCTTGCGGTCCGCCTCTTCCTTCGCGGCGAAGAGGACCTTCTCTATGACTTCATAATATTCGGACTCCAGGAAATAGTGGAGCTCGATATGGGTGTGGAACTTGCTTTCCGTGATCTCGTTGATGGCTGCCTCGACGACGGCGATCGCCTCGTCGGTGGTGCCCTCTTCCTTGATACCGTAAAGGGTCATGGTACGGACGTCTTCGTAGGTGACAACCTCCTCCTCGTCCGCGCAGCCGCTGAGCACCAGCGGGAGCATCATGACGAGACCCAGTACCAGACACAGCAGTCTCTTTTTCATGCGGGGAACCTCCTAAATATTCAACTAATGATGGGGATCGGTCGGAATGCGGACATTCGCCGACACTTTAACCACATATTATTTTACACCAAAAAACGCAATCTGTCAAGGCATTTTTACGTCCCGTTCCCGCCGCGCGCCCGGTTTTCCCCTCCTCTTTCCGGAAAAGAAGGAAAAGAGAACGCCGCGATTGGGTAAGAGCGACAAAGCCTCACGCGTACGTTTGGCAACAATGCCCATTTACAAAGTGATTCAGCACAAAACGAAGCGCAAAAAATTATGAATCTCACCGAAAATATCCGGTTTTTCGCCGGACGTTTCGGGAGCGC
Source organism: Eubacteriales bacterium (assembly GCA_045617585.1). Taxonomy (GTDB): domain Bacteria; phylum Bacillota; class Clostridia; order Oscillospirales; family CAG-272; genus CAKRZE01. The sequence continues at coordinate 6,448 of JAZLIW010000139.1, read as the reverse complement.
TCCGGGCGCGCGGGATCAGTCGAGATAATCCTTCAGGCGCTTGGAGCGGCTGGGATGGCGGAGCTTGCGCAGCGCCTTTGCCTCGATCTGACGGATGCGCTCACGCGTGATGTTGAAGACCTTGCCGACCTCCTCGAGCGTGCGGGTCTTGCCGTCGTCAAGACCGAAGCGGAGCCGCAGGACCTGCGCCTCGCGGGTCGTCAGGGTGGCGAGCACCTCGTCGATCTGCTCCTTCAGCATCGTGAAGGAGGCGGAATCCGCGGGCGTGGGGGAGTTGTCGTCGGGGATGAAGTCGCCGAGGTGGCTGTCCTCCTCCTCGCCGATCGGCATTTCGAGGGAGACGGGGTCCTGCGAGATGCGCATGATCTCGCGCACCTTTTCCTCGGGCATATTGATCTCCGCGGAGATCTCGGCGGCGGTGGGCTCTCTGCCGTTCTCCTGCAGGAACTGACGCTGGACGCGGGAGACCTTGTGGATCGTCTCCACCATGTGGACCGGGATGCGGATGGTGCGCGCCTGATCGGCGATCGCACGGGTGATCGCCTGACGGATCCACCACGTCGCGTAGGTCGAGAACTTGTAGCCCTTGCGGTAATCGAACTTGTCGACCGCTTTCATCAGACCGAGGTTGCCCTCCTGGATGAGGTCGAGGAAGAACATCCCCTTGCCGACGTAGCGCTTCGCGATGCTGACGACCAGACGGAGGTTGGCTTTGACCAGCTCGTCCTTCGCGTCCCTGTCGCCCTCCGCCATTCTCTGCGCGAGCTCCGCTTCGCGTTCGGCGTCGAGCAGCTGCACGGTGCCGATCTCCTTCAGGTACATTCTGACCGGGTCGTCGATCGCGAGACCCTCCTGCTGGAGCATTTTCTCCATGTCCTCGGCGGATTCGAGATGCTCCATCTCATTTTCGATCTCCTGGAACTCGGAGTTGTCGAGGTAACCGGTGATCTCGATCCCGGCGCCCTCAAGGCTTTCGTACAGACGCTCGATCTGTTCGAGATCGTAGTCGACTTCCTCCAGCGCTTCCATGATCTCACTGTTGGAGAGGGTGCCCTTGGCTTTGCCTTTTTCGATCAGAAGATCCTTGATTTCTTTCTTTTCGTTTCCCATTTTATTATGTCCTTTCGGTTATTGACGTTTTCCGGCGAAGGATCTTACGATCCGACGTTTTTTTTCTTTTTCCGCTTGGCGGCGATCAGCTCCTCAAGCGACGCGTTCTTTTTGGCGTTTTCTTCCTTCAGCGCGTCGATGAGCTTCCGCACGACGTCCTCGCCGTTGTCGGTCAGACGCTCGCGGTCGATCTGGTATTTCGTGATCCTTCCGACCTCGTCCGGCGTGAAGTCCCCGGCAAAGAGGGAGAGGGAAGGGATCGCTCCTTCCTTCTTCAGTCCGGTCATCTTCTCGTAGACCCGGCGGTTGAACCCGGTCACGAAGTCGTCCGGCGTGAGGCGCGTTTCTTCTTTTTCCGTCATGGCGAGCAGCTCGGGGAAGAGCAGGAAGATCCCGAGCAGCGCTTCCTCGGTCCGCGCACCGCGCTGGAAGGTGACCTTTTCCGGGTTGACCCGGTCGCCGTAGCCCTGCGTCTCGAGGATGATCTTCTGCTCGGCTTCCTTTGCCCGTTCCTTTTCGCGCTTCTGCCTGGAGCGGCTGACGTCGTTCTTCAGGCTTTCCTTCGGCACGCCGAGCGCTTCCGCTGCCCGCGAGATATAGACCTCCCGCTCGACCTCGGAGGGATAGGAGGCGATCTGATCGGTCAGCTGCGCGGCGGCCTTGAGCTTGCCCTCAGTCTCCCCGACGTTGAATTTGGAGAGGGCGTTCGACAGCTGGAAGTCAAAGCGCGTCCGGCTGCCGTTGAGCAGCGCCTGAAAGCGCTCTCTTCCGTACTTTTTGATATACTCGTCGGGATCCTTCGCGCCCTCGACCTTGAGGAGGCGCGTTTCGAGCCCGACGTCGCCGAGGATGCCGAAGGCGCGGTCGGCGGCGCGCTGCCCCGCTTCGTCGGCGTCGTAGGTGATGATGACCTTTTTCGTGTAGCGCTTCATGATCCGCGCCTGTTCGGAGGTCAGCGCGGTGCCGAGGGTCGCCACCGCGTTTTCAAAGCCGGCGCCGTGCAGGGCGATCACGTCCATGTATCCCTCGCACAGGATCATCGTCTCCGCGCAGTGCTTCTTCGCAAAGTTGAGTGCGAAGAGGTTGCGGTTCTTGCGGAAGGCGGGCGTGTCCGAGGAGTTGAGGTACTTCGGCAGGGAATCGTCCATGACCCGTCCGCCGAAGGCGATCACCGCTCCCGTCGTGTCGATGATCGGGAAGATCACGCGGTTGCGGAAGAGGTCGTAGGGCCGCCCGGTCTTCTGACTGACGCCGCAGAGGAAGGCGGCGCGCATTTCCTCGACCGTAAAGCCCTTCGAGAGGAGCAGATCGGTCAGATGCCCGAAGCCCTCGGGGGCAAAGCCGAGTCCGAAGTGACGGATCAGCGACATCGGCAGGGCGCGTTTCTCCCGCAGATAGGAGAGCCCCGCGTCGCTTTGCAGCAGCTGATCGTGGAAATACCGCGCGGCGATGGCGTTCATTTCCAGCACCCGCGCGCGCTTGACGCCCTGTTCCTCTTCTCGCGGGTCCTGCGGGATCGGCAGACCCGCGCGCTTCGCGAGGAATTCGATCGCCGACGGGTAGTCGAGGTTCTCGATCTTCATCGTGAAGGTGATGGCGTCGCCGCCCGCGCCGCAGCCGAAGCAGTAGAAGAAGCCGTTCGCCGCGGAGACCGAGAAGGAGGGCGTTTTCTCGGAGTGGAACGGGCAGAGCCCGGTCAGGTTCGAGCCAGAACGCTTCAGGGTGACGTAGGTCGAGATCAGATCCTCGATCGGGGTGCGGATCTTGACCTCTTCGATGAATTCGTGGGAGAATTTCATGTCAGTCTCCCGTCCGTTCTCCCGACCACGATTCGGGGATGAAAAGACGGCGGAAGGTGTTGACCGCGTACCGGTCGGTCATGCCCGACAGATAGTCGGCAACGACCCTGCCCGTGCTCTCGGTCTCCAGCTCCGCCCGGTATTCGGCGGGAAGCTCCTCCGGCTTTGAGACGAAATGCGTGTAGAGCTGTTCCAGCATGGCCTCCGCCCGCACCTCCTCGCCCTTGGCGATCGGGCTGTGATAGACGTTGGCGTACAGGAAAGAATGAAGGAATTCGGTGTATTCCAGGATCTCGGGCTCCCACCGGATCCCGTTCTGTCCCTCGCTCGCCTTGATGACCGAGGTCACCATGCGGTCGATGCGCTCCCCGTGGGTGAAGCCGAGCACCGCGCGCACGTCGAGCGGGATGTCCTCGGCGTCGATGACCCCGGCGCGCACCGCGTCGTCGATGTCGTGGTTGATATAGGCGATGTGGTCCGCCTCTTTGATGATCTGCCCTTCGAGGGTCTTCGCGCCGCCGACCGTATGGCAGTAGATGCCGTCCCGGACCTCGGCGGTCAGATTCAGCTTTTCCAGCTTTTCGACCACCCGCAGCGACTGCGCGTAGTGGGTGAACCCCGGGTCGAAGCAGCGCTGCAGGACCCGCTCCCCGGCGTGACCGAAGGGCGTGTGCCCGAGATCGTGCCCGAGCGCGCACGCTTCCGCGAGGTCCTCGTTGAGCCGGAGCGCCCGCGCGATCGTCCGCGCGATCTGTGTGACCTCCAGCGTGTGCGTCAGCCGCGTCCGGTAATGGTCCGCCTCGGGCGACAGGAAGACCTGTGTCTTGTGCGACAGCCGCCGAAACGCCTTGGAGTGGATGATCCGGTCCCGGTCTCTCTGGAAATCGGTGCGGAACTCCCCGGGCGGCAGCGGCGCGTCTCTCCCCGCCGTAGCGGAGGAAAGGCAGGCATAGGGCGAAAAGAACGCTTTTTCCCGCCGGTCCATCCATTGCAGAAATTCGCTCACGTCATTTCTCCTCTCTCGTTATTTCGGTTCATACATTAATATACGCGATTTCCTTCCCGATTCCTCTTTTTTTCTTTCGGGTTCAGAAACTGTTTACAATTTCCGACGCTTTCCGCGCCCGGGACCTGCCCGCAGGAAGTGTCGACCGATAAGCGCGGGGCAGGGGATACGCTTATCACGTGAAAGGATACGATGGAACGAAGCGCTTTTTCCGATCGTGTTCCGAAACGGCGATCCGAAACCTTCCCTGCATAACGGTCAAAGATCATTCTGATCTTTTTGCCGGACACTTTGAAATCGGCAGCATATATAACATTCACAAATTGTTAACTATTTGTATATATATATATATATATATATGGTAAAATGTTCATAATCGGCCAAAAGGCTAAAAACAATAGAACGGGAGTGGGAAATTATGAAGAAAAGCGCAAAAACTCTTTTGACTTTATTATTTGTGATGGCATTGCTGCTGTCATCAATCGGCACCTTTGTTTACTCGGAAAGTGCAGCAGTCGGTTCAGACGAGTACGTTCGGTCGAGACTGGATCTGATCTACTCCAAACTGAACGGGAAAGCCCTGACGAAGGGTTCCGACGGGAAGTGGACGCCGAACGTCGGGAGCGGCAGTTCCGCCGATTCTCTCACCACGGTACAGATGGCGAATCTTTCGGTATGGGGATTCACGAAAACGATCTCCATCAATCAGATCAGCGGAACGGATTGGGTCACTGCCAAAGCGTACCAGTGCGCGGGCTTCGCGAACTTTGCGGTTTGGTTTGAAAGCATTTCCAACCAAAGTGAAACGGTAGCGACGAAGACCGTAGAGAAAACTACGTGGAACGAAGCGAACTTGAGACAGTACTGCCTTATCGGTGACCATATTAGGGTCAAGACATTCTCAGTAGATTCAAAGGGTGACCCGATCTACCACTCCGTTATCTTTTATGACTTTACGGACGACGGGATCATGGTACTTCAATGCAACTACAATAATACCAATAGGGTTACGAAAGAAGTGATCCCGTGGAGCAAATGGAAAGGTCAGCCGATGCTGATTTCGAGAGCGACGAACAAAGTAGAGCCTTCGGAAATCATTGCCCCCGTTTATCTTACGCTTCCCATCGGAGAATCATTTGATTTTTCTCTCGGTCAGGCGGCAAACGTTTCCCTCAATGGGTGCACCTGGTCTGTGGATAACCCGTCAGTTGCAAGCGTGAGCAACGGTGTTGTAACTGCGAAAGGCACCGGAGAAACGACCGTGACGGTCACTACGCCGGATGGAAAAAAGGACACCTGCACGTTTTCTGTTGTATCGGTTGAACCGAACTGCGCAGAAGTTTGGAATGTGGTAAATGACGGCGGTCTGTATACTCTTGTAGAATTGAAGCCGACTACAGAAACCGACTATTCCAATCGGCATTCCAACGGTCATTACAGAATTGATCAGGGTGCCAGATTATCCGCAATCAGAATTGAAATCACTGCGAAGAATAACACTTACGGCTATTGCGCCGGATTCTGTTCGGATCTTGGGCAGGAAATATGGGGCTGGGTATGGATTTCCAAGCCAAACGGTCAAAGCAGCGAGCAATTTGTTGCCTCCTACACTCCTTCCGCCCCGACAATCACCAAAAATGACGTGAGCGGAACGACGGTCTCGCTTGAGTGGTCCGCCTCGTCGAATGCGCAGCATTACGATGTTTACGTAAATGGTGCCCTGAACTGCACCGTCTTCAGCGGTACGAAAAAAACGCTCACGCTTCCCGACGAAAACAAAGAATACAGGATCGCCGTCGATGCGGTCAACGAAGAGTTCCCTTATGCGTCTCTTGCCTGCTGCAAGACAAGATCGGACGAAGTTATCGTAACAACCGAGCATATCCACGTGTTTGACCGTGAGATCGCAAGTGAAGAGTACCTGAAAACCGAGGCGTCCTGTACTTCCCCCTCCGTATATTATGTTTCCTGCTCCTGCGGAGCAAAGGGAAGCACAACGTTTGAATCCGGTGATGCAAAGGGACATTCGTTTGATGATACTCACCGCTGCGTGGTTTGCGGCTTCAAAGAATCAGGTCTGTTTATTATCGCCCAGCCTACCGATCTCACGACCGCGCCCGGCACCGTGACCTTCTCCGTGAAAACGGAAGGCACGGGTCTCTCCTATCAGTGGTTCTATTCAAAAGACGGCGGAAAGACGTGGACCGTCCCGACCGCCTCTTCCGCAAAGACGGCAAATTACTCGGTCAACGCAAGGGAAGCGATCAACGGTTACCTCTACCGCTGCACGATCACCGATGCTGCCGGTAACTCCGTAACTTCTGACGCCGCGCTCCTGACCGTCAGCACCCTGAAGTTCACCACGCAGCCGACCGATCTCACGACCGCCCCCGGCACCGTGATCTTCGCAGTCAAGGCAGACGGCACGGGCCTTACCTACCAGTGGTCCTACTCCAAGAACGGCGGCACGACGTGGACAAAATCGACCTCCGCTTCCGCGAAGACCGCTTCTCTGTCGGTCAACGCAAGGGAA
>JAZLIW010000138.1:0-15332 GCA_045617585.1 Eubacteriales bacterium | reverse complement strand
GCCACGGATTTTGCCGATTATCTGGTGAAACAGGGTATCCCCTTCCGCTCTGCCTATAAGATCTCCGGCGAGGCCGTGGCTTATTGCATCGAGCATGATACCGTGCTGGAGGAGCTGCCCTTGGAGCGGTACAAGGCGTGGAATGAGCTGGTGGAGGAGGACGTATACGAGGCCATCGATCTGGAGAACTGCGTGGCGCTTCGCTCCTCTCTGGGCGGCACCAGCGTGGAAAACGTGGAAAAGCAGATCGAACTGCTGAGAAGCGAAATGGAGTAAACATATGAACTTCAAAAATCGGAATTTCCTTACTCTTCTGGATTATACCCCGGAGGAGATCACCGCCCTTCTGGATCTGGCCGCAGACCTGAAGGCCAAAAAGAAGGCGGGCATTCCCCACAGGCTCTGCGAGGGGAAAAATATCGCGCTGATCTTTGAAAAGACCAGCACTCGCACCCGCTGCGCCTTTGAGGTGGCGGCGGCGGATCTGGGGATGCACCCGGTCTATCTGGACTCCAAAAGCTCCCAGCTGGGGAAAAAGGAGTCCGTCGCCGACACTGCGAGAGTGCTGGGCCGTATGTTCGAGGGCATCGAATACCGGGGCTACGGACAGGAGCGGGTGGAGGCGCTGGCCGAATATGCGGGCGTGCCCGTGTGGAACGGCCTCACGGACGAGTATCACCCCACCCAGGTGCTGGCGGATATGCTCACCATCCGGGAGCATTTCGGCAGATTGCAGGGCGTGAAGCTGGTCTATTTCGGGGACGCCCGCTTTAATATGGGCAATTCCCTGATGATCGGCTGCTCCAAAATGGGGATGGACTTCGTCGCGTGCGCGCCGGAGCGCTACTTCCCCGCGCCGGAGCTGACCGAACGCTGCCGCGCGTTTGCCGCGGTGTCGGGCGGATCGGTCACCTTCGAGACTGACCCCGAAAAAGCGGCGGAAGGCGCCGACGTGCTCTATACCGACGTCTGGGTCTCGATGGGAGAGCCCGAGGAGGTATGGGCGGAACGGATCCCGCTGATGCTTCCCTACCGCGTCACGCCGCGCCTCCTTTCCCTCGCAAAGGGAACCGCGATCTTCCTGCACTGTCTCCCCGCGTTCCACGACCTGAACACCGCGATCGGAAAAAAGGTTTACGAAACGTACGGGATCGACTGCATGGAGGTCTGTGACGCCGTCTTTGAATCCCCCGCTTCCCGCGTCTTTGCCGAGGCAGAAAACCGGATGCACACCATCAAAGCGGTCATGGCTGCCACGCTCTGACGCCACCGCTTTTCCTGCATCCCACCGAAAGTCACCCGATAGCCCGTCCGACCGGACGGGCTTTTCGTTCGTCTCAAAAGAGCAGACACGCATCAATAAGCAGACAGAGCGGAACAGATGAAGGCTGCCGTACAGTCCTGCAAAGAGCGCGCAGACCTTGCCGGGGATGAACTTGAGGCGGCAGACGAGACGTATCCTGCCGAGATCGCAGAGCATTTTTCAGCCCACAAAGAACGCGTGCTTCGTATGATATCGGATGCCGAAGCGGGACCGCCGTCCTCCGTCTGCCCGGGCGGTGATCTCACGGCTTTGATCGGATATCTTCGTCAGTTTGTCGTTCCATAGAAAAAAGGGAAGGAAACACGGATCGCACCGTGGGTTCCTTCCCTGTTTTCGTTTTTTACCGGAATTTTTCCGGGAAGAGCAGCGGTTCGGCTGCCTTCTGCCATTCGTCGGCGATCAGGCGATGGCCTGCCGGCATCGGATGGACGCCGTCGCCGAGCCAGTAGTTCGCCGGCGCCTTTTCGCAGGCGTCGTCAAACATTTTCTGCAGCGGGACGAAGGTCTGCTTCGTCTCCTCCGCGATCCGGCGCACCGCTTCTCCGCGCAGTTCGGTCTCGCGGCGGAATTCTTCCCACGCGCCCTCGGTCGCGCTCGCCTTCAGCACGAAGGGCTCCAGCAGAATGAACTTCATCTCCGGGAACCGTTCCAGCGTATCAGTGACCAGCATTTTATATACGTTGTAGAAGCGCTTCGCGTCCACGCCGTTCTTTCCGCCGAACTCATGCCACACGTCGTTGACGCCGAGCAGCACGCTGCACAGATCGGGCGCGAGATTCCAGAAATCGCACTTGACCCGGGCGTAGAAATCGACGACGCGGCTGCCCGAGATCCCGCGGTTGACAAACTCGAATCTGCCGGGGCAGGCAGCGCCGAGTTCCGCGGCGATCAGGAGCGGGTAACCCTGCCCCATCGACGCCATGCTTCCGCGTTCCGTATTTCTGCCGACGTCCGTAATGGAGTCGCCCTGAAATAAGATCTTCATTTTTCTTCCAATCCTTCCTCTGTCAGCTGTTGGCGTCAAGGAGATCGACCTTGTCGATGAACTTGACGATATCGGTCGCGATCTTACCCTGATACTGTGCGTAGGTAGACGCCATATTGGTTGGAGTAGACCCGTTGCCGAACCGGAGCACGATCTCGGCAAAGCCGCCGAAGTTGAAGATATCGCCGATATCGACCGTACGGTTGTTGACGATGATATCGAGCATGGACTGGGACTCGTCGTCACGCGTGGACTTGTACTTCAGCGTCATCTCGTAGTACGCCTCGGTCAGCGGGTAATAGGAAGCGGATGCCATCGCTTCCATGATGAAGCCGACGTAATCGGGATTTTCCTCACAGTTCAGGACGGACATGAAGCCGTTCGTCCACTTGGAGATATGGCAGATATAGCGGTCCTGCGCCTCCTCGTATTTTGGCACGGGCAGGATACCGAAGTCGATCCCTTCCTCGCCGCGCATCGCGCGGATATCGTCCATTCTCGTCCAGTAGAAGAGACCGTCACCGTCGATGAACAGTTTTCTCGTATCGATATCGCTCAATACGACGGTGTGATGGTTGAGGAAGGACGGATCGTACATGACGTCACGGATCCCGTCGAAGACGTCGAAGGTCAGGTCAGAACTGAACACGTCCTCCGGCAGATCGTATTCGTCCTTTTCGGTCAGACGCGCGCCTCCGCCGAAGAAGAGCGTGATCGCCACGTCGTCACCGCCGATGAAGCCGAAGGTATCGGTCCCGTGCTTCATTTTGCCGTCGCCGTTTTCGTCTCCGTCGAAGGCGGTCATATTGTCGAGCATCGCGTCAAAGGTCCAGGCGCCGCTTTCCGCCAGCTCGTAGAAGTTCTCAAGCTCGTTGTCTCTCGCGATCGTCTTGTTGAATACGATCGAGGAGGTCGCGTCCTCGTCGCTGATATTATAGGAAGACGCCATCTGATACGTATGATCGGAGAAGGAAAGCTCTTTTCTGATATCCTGATCCCAGTAAGGCTGATCGAGATCGCAGTACTCGAAGCTGGTCTCAAAATCGAGGAACGCGCCGTCCAGCACGAGCCCGGAGACCTCGTTCGAGAGGACGTAGATCAGGTCGTACACGTCGTTGTTCGCCGTGAAAAGCTGACGGATCTTGGCGGTCAGCTCGGTCGATTCGAGCGATTCGTAGGTGATCTCGAAGTTATATTTTTCCTTCAGACGCTCGTTTCTCTGATAGACCACGTCGTTGATCGGGTCACCGGTGATCGACTCCGAATACAGGTCCATATTGTAATGAACGCCCCAGGAATTGACCTCCCAGCAGACGATGGAATACTCGTATCCGTCCATATCCATATCGGGAAGGTGGTTAGTGACCAGCGTTTCCCCCTCGGTCTGCTCCACGGGCACGGTCCCGGATTCTTCCGGCTGTTCGGGCGTTTCGGCGCAGGACACCGCCAGCATGGCGACAGTCAGGAGGGCAAGAAGCGCGGCGAGAATACGCGGAATACTGCTCTTTTTCATATCTGTGATTCCTTTCCGTTTTTCGGATCGTTACGGGATGATCCTGCGTTCAGTATAGCATTTTCCCGTTCTTTTGTCAATCGTTTTTTCGGGGGACCGGAGGTCATTCCTTTTTTCCGATCTCAAACGTCGCGATCTCAAACGGTTTCAGATCCGGGCTGTACGGCAGTTCCCTGCCGAACGCGTCGGTCCGCACGGGAAAAGCTGCGGGATCCGCGTGCGCCCCGGTCCCGTACGGATCGCAGAGCCGGGCGAAAACCGCTTCTCCCTCACGGAAGATCGCGGCGGGAAACGCGTCGGTCTCCCCCGTCCGCATGAGTTTCCCGTCCGGAACGGCAGCCCTGCCCGCAAAGGACGGGAGCGGACTGTTGAACAGCATCCCGCGTCCGGCGGGATCCGCAGCGGCGATCCCGTCCTTCACCGGGACGAGAGCGAACTCAAAGACGTGCACACCCTCTTCCGTTCCGCGGTGGTTGTGCAGGTCGGCGCGGTAGGGGACGGAACGGAGCAGACTGATCTCCGCGATCTCCCCGCGGATGCGTCCGCCGTGCAGCCCGCGCGTGAGGAAGCAGACGCCCTCTCCGTTTTCGGGAACGGCGGCAAACCAATCGTAAAACGGCCAGAGATCGTTATGTCCGAGATGGCCTTTTTCCCCGCCGCATTCGCCTCTGCCGATCATGCCGAACGGGATCCCCCACGTTCCCTCTCCGGGACGGAAGGGCAGCGGGAAGGAAAGATACAGCTGCTTTTCCGTCTCGCGGAAGTCGACTTCCGCGGTCCCGTACACGGTATCGCAGCCGGGCGGAGAGATCAGCGTGACCGCAAACGAACTCCCGCCGTCCTGCCCGCGCAGCGTTACGCGGTTTCTTCCGTCCTCCCTGACGGTAAACGGCAGCTTCACAAGCCCACCTTCCGGCGTCTGCCGCCCCCATGGGTCGCCGTGGTCGTCCGAACGGGTGAAGAAGGGCAGCCCGACGACCGTTTTTCCTCCCGGCAGCCGGATCCCGTCCTCCGTAAAGACGGTCCCGCTCTCCGGTTCCTCCGGTGTTTTTTCCGTTTCCCGCATCTTATAGACCGTGCATCCGTACGCGGGGACGTCCCCGACGAAGGTCAGACGCACCGCCCAGCCGGACGGCTGCTTTTTCACCTCGGTCCCGATGACCGTCTTTTCCTCTCCGTTCTCCCCCGTCACGGCAAAACCCTTCGGCTCGTGAAGAAGAGAAAAGGAATGGGTCAGCGGCTGCCCGGTCAGCGCCTTGCCCGTCGGGTTGAAGACCGTGAAGCAGCCCTCCTCCGCACGGAGCAGCGCACCGCAGGCCTCCGCCGCGATCCGGTACGCGCCGCGCTTCACGTCCCGGCAGACGTCGCGCAGTTCGTCGTACGCCGCGTCGGAGTGGGAGCCCGTCACCGCGTCGTGGAAGCCGCAGAGATCGATCTTTTCGCGCAGGGACGCAAGCTTCTTTTCCGGATACGGGCGCTCCGACAGCGCGGCAAGCGTCTCGGCGGCATAGTACCAGCCCTCCGCCTCCCGTAAATCCTTTTTCAGCTCGATCCTCGAGGTATAGCAGCCGGTCGCGACCGGATTCGCCTCCCGCAGAGGCTCGATTTCGTCCTCAGACAGGTTTCCCGCCTCAAGTCGGTCGGCAAGCGGCGCGAGGACCCGCTCGTTGTACGCCCCCGGGATCACGAATTCGACGTCGAAGCCGTATTCCGCGGCGATCGCACGGACCCGCTCCCCGTGATCGGGCTCGAATGCCCCCTCCTCGGACCAGAGCATGACGAAAAACTCGTCCTCCTCCCGGTCACGGAGCGTTTCCAGTCCGGTGCGCAGCTCCGCCTCGTTGACCTTCGGGTCGCCGAGGAAGGACCAGTCGATGCCCGTCTGCGCGCAGAAGGCGCAGCCCTTCCCGAGGCAGACCGGGCAGGTCTCGCAGTACTGCCCGAAATGGACGCGCAGCGTGTCGGTCTCGTTGTTGCCGAGAACCAGCGTGCTCCCGTCGATCCCGCGGTAAAACGGCTTCTGCTCCTGCATGACCCGGCTGTATTGGCAGATCCCGCGGTAACCGCTGAGCTTCAGGATCTGCGGATACTGTCCGGAAAAGCCGAACAGATCGCACAGATTTGCCCATTTCTGATCGGTGCCGAGGACCTCGCGGCGGTATCTCATCCCGTCGATATGGTTCCGGAGCAGCGTTTCGCCGCCCATCATATTCGTATCGAGCGCCGCCATCCCGCATCCGAGCAGTTCGATCTTTTTCTCCGCGATCAGCCGCCGGAGCCGCGGCAGCTCGTCCGGATTTTTTTCCAGATAGGTACGGACCGAAAGGACCTGCTCGATCCCGAACGCTTCCCCGTTCGTTTCCGCCAACTCCAGCATCCCCGCGATCTGGTATTCCTCAAGCGTGGCGTAGGAGGCGATCGTTCTCCCGCCGTCCTCCGAGCCGCGCCCGGCGCAGCGCCTCCAGACGAGGTCCATATGATGATCCGTAAATACGCGCAGCAGTTTTCTTTTCATCATCGATATTCCTTTCTGTCAGAGATCACGAAGGATCGGAAAGAGCGGACGCGGCCGCTTTTTTCCGTCCGATAAAGAGCGTGATGAGGATCCCGGCAAGTGCGACCGCCGCCCACGTGCCGATCGTGCCGATCCAGCCCGCCCGCCGCATCACGGCGGCAAACATCAGATTCGCCGCCGAGGCGCAGAGATAGCCCGTCCCGTCAAGAACGCCGTTCGCGCCCGACACCTTGCCGCTCTTCGCCAGCCCGGGGATATAGATCGTCCACAGTGCGGAGGCGGCACAGGAGTTGCTCATCAGCGCGAGCAGCAGGAGCAGGATCTGACACCAGCGGAACGGCGCGATCAGCATCAGTAAGAACGAGCCGAGGGAAACGCAGAACATGGTCCGCATCAGCCGCGTGTCGTCCTCTCCGAACAGACGGAAGAGGAGCAGGCAGGCAAAGGGAGCCACGGACTTCCCGAGAGACACGCCGGAATAGATCAGCCCGGAGACGCCCTCGGAAAAGCCGAGATGCTGATGGAAGAATGTGGGGATCCAGAAGGAGACCGAGGTACCAATGATCTCGGTCACGATCCCGATCAACATATAGGCGGGAAAGCCCGGGATCCGGAACACGGAGAAGATCGCGCCAAAGCCCGTTTCCTTCTTTTCCCGGGACGTTTCCCGGACGTACGGGCGGATCACGCCCTTCTTTTCCAGCAGGGTCAGACAGAGGAACGCCCCGATCCCCGTCGCGAACGCGATCACGCCGGAAGCCGAAAACACCGTTCTCCAGTCAAAGAACAGGGCAAACAGACTGGCAAGCAGCGGGCCGAAATAGCCGGAGACCGACAGAAAGACACAGCAGACCCTTGCGTGCCCGGGCAGCGTATTTTCCGAGATGGTCTTGACCAGCGGCCCGCGCAGCATGGAAAAGCCGAAGCCGAGCAGACCGAAACAGAAGACCTGCGGCAGCCCGGTCGGAAGCAAAGGGAACAGCGTCAGTGCCGTTCCGCCGAGGAGATATCCCGCAAGGACCATGTATTTCGGCTTCAGGTAGTCCCCGATCGTACCGTTGACCAGCTGACCCGCCGCGTATACGACCATATAGACCGAGGAAAGGAGCGCTGCCGATTCCTCCGTATAATCCGCCGTGTTCAGCAGCTGCGGCGTGACCACGCTGAGCAGATTGCGCATATAGTAACTCATCAGATAGGTCAGAACACAGACGCTGCCGATGGCAAACGCCGACCGCAGCGCCCCGCTGCCGTTTTTTTCTTCCATAAACAAGAATTCCTTTCTTTCCGTCTCCGGACGTTCACAGACGTCCACGGCACGGACAGTGCCAGTATATCACGCGCCGCCCCAAAAGTCAACCTTTTGCGAAGGCGTCTGCACGGACGCCGTGCGCCGTGCGCGCCCCGCCGGACGGGGTCGGCATCCTGCACAAAACGCGCGGTCCCGATTCACGGAACTCACAAAAACGGAACGGAATCTTGCTTTTTCCTCCGCTTTGTGGTATCATGAATCTGTATTATTCTCCTATTTTTTTCGGAAAGAGGTGCCCCTATGAAATCCGCAATCACCGTACGTATCACCGCTCTGCTTCTTCTCCTTCTGCTCGTCGTCGGTGCCGCGGCGTCCTGCACGGAGCCGCAGAAAACGCCGGAGGAAGGCAGCGGGACCGCGGCGCCCGCCGATACGACGCCTGACCGCGTCACCTCCGACCTGCCGCCCATGACCTTCGACGGCTACGTCTTTTCCATCCTCCACTGGACGGGCTACGACGTCCACGGCACCGACCTCTACGTGGAGGAGACCACGGGCGACCTGATCGAGGGCGAGGTCTTCAAGCGCAATTCCCGCCTTGAAAACAGCCTCGACATCTCCTTTGAGTACGAGGAGGTACCGGGATCGGAGGCCGTGACCAAGGTACGAACCTATTCGAGATCCAACGAGGATTATTACGACCTCGTTTACCTCTGCCTCGCGGAGACCGCTCCGGTCATGCTTGAAGGACTGCTGCTCGATTTTGAATCCGGCTTTTCCTACGTCGATCTGGATAAACCCTACTGGGATCAGAATATCCGGGAGGAGCTTTCCTTCGCTCACCGGCTCTACCTCGCAGCCTCGGACATCAACGTCACCGACAAGAACGCGACCGCGTCGCTGATCTTCAATAAGACGCTGGCGCGCGACAACGATCTGCCGAACTTCTACGATATGGTCAAGGACGGCTCCTGGACCTTCGATACCTTTTACGACGCCATGACGGCGCTCGACGGCGACCTGAACGGGGACGGCAAAATGAAGCCCGGCGACGACCTTTACGGCTATATCACCTCACAGGATACCGTCCTGACCTTCTTCTATTCCGGCGGAGGAAACTTCGTGCAGAAGGACGACGAGGACCTTCCCTATTCCTGCTTCAGCACCGAGGAAAACTACGAGGTCGTCGATTACGTGCTGGATATCCTGTACGAACCGACCGTGCTCTGCAAGGACGCGCAGAACGTCTTCATCAACAACGAGAACAAGACCGCGTATTTCGTCGCGCAGCAGGGGCTGTTCTTCTGGCAGCGGATGCACCACATCATCCAGCTCCGCGGGGAGGAAGCCGTGGACTTCGGTATCCTGCCCGCTCCGAAGTACAGCGACGACCAGACCGATTACCGCAGCCTGATGTCCAAGCGGTACAGCGGGCTCATGTCAGTGCTCGCGGTCGAGAACGACCCCGATACCGTCGGCTATATCATGGAAGCAATGGCGGCGGCGTCCCACTACGATCTGCAGGAAGCCTACTACGAGGCGACGCTGAAGACCAAATCCGCGCGTGACGACGAATCGCAGGAGATGCTCGATATCATCTTCGCGCACCGCGTCATCGACATCGGTGAGGTCTGCGACTTCGGCGGCTTCTCCTCCGCTCTCGCCGAGCTCCCCTTCAAGGGCACGAAGAACTACGACGTCATGTCCACCTACGCGACGCGCGAGGACATGATCGAGGACGACATTCTTTCCTTCCTCGACCGGATCGAGCTCCTTGAACTCGGAAAACAGTAACGGATTTTTTATTCGGAAAAGAAGTGAATCGTCAATGAAAAGAACTGCAGCTTTCCTCCTTGCGATTCTCAGCGCTTTCTGCGTCTTCTCTGCCTGCACTCCCGCCGCCGACCTTCCCCCGGATACGCTTCCTGCCGACGATACGGAAGCACCCGAGACCCGCGTAACGCACGATCTGCCGCCGATGACCTTCGACGGCTGCGACTTCGGGATGCTGCACTGGTACGTGGACGGCTGGACCGTCCACGGCATCGACCTCTACGCGGAGGATGCGACGGGCGACCTCATCGGAGACGAGGTCTACAAGCGCAATTCCCGTCTGGAATCGGCGCTCAATATTTCCTTCAGCTACGCGGAAGCACCGTACAGTGAGGTCGTGAACACCGTCCGGCAGAGCATCCGCTCGGACGACGATCTGTATGATCTGGTCTACGTCCGCCTCGCCGACATTCCGGGCATCATGCTGGAGGGCTCCTTCCTCGATTACAACCGGGATCTTCCTTACATCAATCTCGACAAGCCCTACTGGGATCAGAATATCCGGGAAGAGCTTTCCTTCGCGGATCACCTCTTCCTCGCGGCTGCCGACTTCAATATCACCGATAAGAACGCGACGGCTTCCTATCTGTTCAACAAGGACCTCGTCCGGGATTACGGTCTGCCGAATTTCTATGATATCGTCCGTGCGGGGGACTGGACCTTCGACACGCTGTACGACAACATGACGGCGATCGACGGAGACCTCGACGGGGACGGAAAGCTGGATCCCGAAAACGACGTGATCGGCTTCCTCGGCGCGGCTGACGTCACGGTCAGTCTGTACTACGGCGCCGGCGGCACGTTCGTCGAAAAGGACGAATACGATCTGCCGGAATCGTCCTTCAACACGGAGGAGCACTTTGACGTCGTATCGAAGATCTTCGATATCATGTACGATCCCTGCTTCCTGAACGCGCATAAGGGCGGTCTGCTTTCCAACGAAAAGCGCACCGAATACTTTATCGCAAAGCACGGTCTCTTCTTCTGGCAGCGGCTCCATCACGTGATCCAGCTGCGCGGAGAAGAAAACGTGGATTTCGGCATCCTGCCGACGCCGAAATACGACGAAATGCAGGACGACTATTACAGCATGATCTCGGTCCATTATACCGGCCTTCCCTCCGTTCTCCGGACGGAACGGACTCCCGAGACCGTCAGCTACGTCATGGAAGCGCTGGCGGCGGCTTCCCATTACGATCTGCAGAGCGCCTACTATGAGATCACGCTCAAGACCAAATCGGCACGTGACGACGAATCACAGGATATGCTGGACATCATCATCGCAAACCGCGTCATCGACATCGGAGAAGTCTACCAGTTCGGTTCCTTCCCCTCCACTCTGCTCTACTTCCCCAGCAACGTGGGGACGAGAGATATCGTTTCCGCCTATAAAAAAGCGGAAAGCTCCATCGAAGCTGACATTGGAGACTTCCTTCTCAAGGTCGAGGAAATGGACAGAAACAGGCCTGAATAAATCGCTGGAGGGATCTTATATGAAATCCCGTTTTACCCGTTCTCTTTCCCTGCTTCTTCTCCTCGCGCTGACCGTGACCGTGCTCGTGTCCTGCGCGGACGGCCCGGGCGGAACCCCGTCGGATTCCGATACGGCGCCCGCGCAGCAGACCGAGGAGGAGACCCGCGTGACGCACGATCTCCCGCCCATGACCTTTGACGGCTATACCTTCGGGATGCTGCACTGGTTCATCGAGGGCTGGGGCGTCTCCGGCATCGACCTCTATGCCGAGGACACCACCGGCGACCCCATCGGAGACGAAGTCTACAAGCGCAACTCCCGCCTGGAATCCTCGCTTGACATTTCTTTTGAGTACGACGAGCGTCCCCACTCCGAGGTCGTCGAAACGATCCGGCAGTCCTTCCGCTCGGGCGACGACTTCTACGACATTTATTACGCGCGTCTGACCGACTGCTTCGGCATTCTGCTGGAGGGGGCGTTCCTCGATTACATCACCGAGCTGCCCTATATCGATCTGTCCAAGCCCTACTGGGACCAGTCGGTGCAGAAGGACCTTTCCTTCGGCGGTCATCTGTTCTTCTGCGCGACCGACCTCAACATCACCGACAAGAACGCGACCGACTCCTATCTGTTCAACAAGGATCTTGCCCGCGACTACAACCTGCCGAACTTTTACGATCTGGTCCGCAGCGGCGACTGGACCTTTGAAGCGCTGTACGACAACATGAATTCGTTCGACGGCGATATGGACGGCGACGGCACGCTCGACGCGACGGTCGATATCATGGGCTTCATCGGGCAGAACGACGTCATGACCAGCCTGTTCTACGGCTCCGGCGGACATTTCGTCTCCAAGGACGAATTCGATCTGCCCTACGACGATTTCTATACCGACGACAATATCAGTATCGTGGACGGCATCTTTGATATCATGTACAGCCGCACCTTCTTCAACGGGCATCAGAACATCGGCGTGGACCCCGTCGTTCAGTTTGCCGACGGACACGGTCTTTTCCACTGGCAGCGGATGCACGACGTCGTCCGGACGCGCGGCGTGGAAGGGATCAACTTCGGGATCCTGCCGACACCGAAGTACGACGAATGGCAGGAAAACTATATGAGCATGATCTCCGAGCATCTGACCGGCCTGCCCGGCGTGCTCTACACGGAGACAGACCCCGAGACCGTCAGTTATATCCTGGAGGCTATGTCCGCGGAATCACATTACGGTCTGCAGGAGGCGTACTACGATATCACGCTGAAGACCAAGTCCGCGCGCGACGACGAATCGCAGGATATGCTGGACCTGATCTTCGCCCACCGCACGCTGGATCTCGGTGAGCTCTGCCAGTTCGGCGGCTTCCCCGAGGCGTTCCTGACCTACCCCTCCGCCAACGGAGACCGCAACATCACCTCCCGTTACCGCAGTATGGAGTCCGCTATCGGTGTGTCCATCGAGAAGTTCATCGAGATGGTCGACACGATGGAAACGGAAAGATGGTAACCCGATAAACCAAATATTTACATAGAATGGAGAAACCTTATGAAAAACCAAACAGCACGCATTCTGTCCCTGCTGCTGGTCCTGCTCACCGCCGTCGGTATCTTTACCGCATGTGCGAAGCCGGAACCCGGTACCGATCCGACCGTCACCACGCCGGTCCGGGATACCGCGGAGGAGACCCGGATCACGCACGATCTGCCCCCCATGACATTTGACGATTACACCTTCGGGATGCTCCACTGGTACATCGACGGCTGGGAAGTCACCCCCGTCGACCTCTACGCGGAGGAAAACACGGGCGACCCCATCAACGACGAAGTGTACAAACGCAACTCCCGTCTCGAGGAATCTCTGAAGATCACCTTCGAGCTTGACGAACTGCCCTACAACGAGGTCGTTGACAAGATCCGTCAGTCCGTCCGCTCCGGGGACGACTTCTACGACATTTACTACGCGCGTCTGACCGACAGTTCCACCGTTCTCCAGGAGGGTGCGTTCCTCGATTTCAACTCGGATCTGCCCTACGTCGATCTGTCCAAGCCCTACTGGGACCAGTCGGTCCAGGAGGACATTTCCTTCGGAGGTCATCTGTTCCTTGCCGCGTCCGATATCAATATCACCGACAAGAACGCGACTGACTCCTATCTGTTCAACAAAGCGCTCGTCCGTGACTACGAGCTGCCAAACTTCTACGATATCGTCGACGAGGGCGCGTGGACCTTCGACGCGCTCTACGAAAATATGACGAGTTTTGACGGCGATATGAACGGCGACGGCAAGCTGGATCCCGAGGACGATATCATGGGCTTCCTCGGCGCGGCTGATGTCACAATGAGCCTCTTCTACGGCGGCGGCGGTCATTTCATTACGAAGGACGAATACGACCTGCCCGAGAATGACTTCAACACCGAAGAGAACATCGACCTCGTCATGGCGATCTTCGATATCATGTACGACGAGACCTTCATCAACGCGCACAAATACGACACCTCCTACACCGACGACTTCATCGCCGGCCACGGTCTGTTCTACTGGTCCCGTCTGCAGGGCGTCGTCCGTCTCCGCGGTGAGGAATCGATCGACTTCGGTATCCTTCCCACGCCGAAATACGACGAGTCTCAGTCCGAGTACCTGAGCATGATCTCCGAGCATCTGACGGGTCTGTGCGGCGTCCTGACCACCGAGAGTGAGCCCGAGACCGTCAGCTACATTCTGGAAGCGATGGCGGCGGGTTCCCACTACGATCTGCAGAAGGCGTACTACGATATCACGCTGAAGACCAAGTCCGCGCGTGACGACGAGTCGCAGGCGATGCTCGATATCATCTTCGCGCACCGTACGCTCGACCTCGGCGAGCTCTGCCAGTTCGGCGGCTTCCCGAACGTCCTGCTCTATTTCCCGAACCAGGTCGGCACCTACGATATCGTCTCCAAATACGAATCCATGGAATCCAAGATCGAGCAGTCGATCGCCGAATTCATTGAAAAGGTCGATCAGATCGAACTGGAGCGCGGCTGAATATGAACGTTACCGATTATTATTTCCGTGAGGGCGAACGCCCGCTGGAAAAGCTTCTTCCGGACGGAGGCTTCACCGGGATCTTCCGCCGCATCGGCTGCATCGGCGACAGCCTCTCCTCCGGCGAATTCGAGTCCAGAGACGAACAGGGGAACCCCGGCTACCACGATTTCTACGAGTATTCGTGGGGTCAGTATCTCGCCCGCATGACGGGCTCCACCGTCTTTAATTTCTCGATGGGCGGCATGACCGCAAACGATTACTACGACCGCTTTGCGGAATCGCGCGGCTTCTGGGATGAAAAGTACCTTTGCCACGCGTATATCATCGCGCTCGGCGTGAACGACGTCCTGAACCAGCACCGCCCCGTCGGCACCACGGCGGATATCCACCCGGAGGACCGGGAGAAAAACGCCCCGACCTTTGCGGGCTACTACGGTAAGATCATTTCCCGCCTGAAGGAAATGCAGCCGAAGGCAAGCTTTTTCCTCGTCACGGTCCCCCGTTCGGGGGACCCGGGCAGGGACCGCGACGCGGAAGCGATCGCGGAACTGCTCCGGGAGATCACCGGCGTCTTCGACCGGACCTACGTCATCGATCTGTACCGCGAAGCACCGGTCTACGACGCGGAATTCTACCGGAATTTCTTCCTCGGCGGTCACATGAACGCTGCGGGGTATCTGCTCACCGCGAAAATGATGGCGACCTATATCGACTACTACGTCAGGAAATACCCCGAGGACTTTGCGCAGGTCGGCTTCATCGGCACCCCGTTCCACAACGCGGGTGCGAAATGGTAAGGAGGGTCCGTCATGTCGTTTGACCGCGCGAAAGCGTATCTGGAGGAGCGGGGATACGGCGACCGAATCATGACCTTCCCGGTCTCAAGCGCCACGGTAGAGCTTGCCGCGGCGGCGGTCGGTACCGAGCCCGCCCGCATCGCAAAGTCCCTCACCTTCCTTGCGGGAGACGGTCCCGTGATGATCCTCTGCGCCGGGGACGTGAAGATCGACAACGGAAAGTACAAGGCGTTCTTCGGAAAGAAGGCGACGATGCTCTCCAGAGACGAGGTCACGGCGCTCATCGGGCACGAGGTCGGCGGGGTCTGCCCCTTCGGCATCAAAGAGGGCGTCCGTGTTTATCTCGATACTTCTCTGTTCCGCTTCGATACCGTTTACCCCGCCTGTGGGGACGCGGCGTCCGCCGTCCGTCTGACCCCGAAGGAACTGGAGGCTGTCTCCGCCTCGCTCGGCTGGATCGACGTCTGCAAACCGGCCGCAGGCTGAATCTCCTCTCTCCGGCAAAAACACCCGCCCGATATCGTCTGAGACAAAGACGCCCGCCGGAAAAAAGACGGTCTTTTTCAGCGGGGCTTTTTTTCGGCTCGGCCGCCCGGAGTATTTCTTTGTGTATC
>JAZLIW010000137.1:0-8098 GCA_045617585.1 Eubacteriales bacterium | reverse complement strand
GGGGGAGAGGAACCCCTTTCCCCCCTCCACGGTGGGAAACCCGCCCCTGCCGTATTTCCTCTTTATCCTTCTGTCCGGGGGGGGCTGGATCCTTCTGCCGAATCTCTGCGCGGCAGCGCTGCACGAGGCGGGGCATCTGATCGCGATGGGGATGACGGGGACGGAGGTGCGCACGGTGAGGATCACGCCGTTCGGCGCGGTCATGGAAAAGGGAAGACGCCTGACTTCGTTTTCCGCCGATCTTGCCGTCCACGCGGGCGGGATCGCCGCCAATCTGCTCTCCGCTCTCTGCCTGCTCCCCTTTCTCGGGAGCGGGCGGGCGTTCACCTTCTTCTTCTGCCATCTGCTCCTCGCGGCGCTGAATCTTTTTCCGGTCCGGATCCTCGACGGAGGGCAGGTCCTGCACGCCTTTCTCGCCCTGAAGCTCCCGCCTGATCGGGCGGACCGGGTCTCGGCAGCGGTGTCCGCGGCGGCGCTGGTCCTGCTTTGGGCGATCTCGGTCTATTTTTTGTTTTTCGGGGCGGGCGATCCCTCGCTTTTCTTTTTGACCGTGTGCCTGTTCCTGACCGTGACGGAGGAAAAATGACCGCCGCTTTCTTTAGGAAAGCAGAGGAAAACAGAGGAAACGGGAGGAAAACTGATGATTTCGTGCAAAATCTCAGGCAGAACCCGGCTCTTTCCGCTTTTTTGTAGAATTTCAAGAAATTTTCAAAAACTATTGCATTTCGTGTCGCTTTCTGTTAAAATACATTCGTATTCCGACCGTAGGGTTCGGGTCAGTCTGTTTTCGGCATATTTTATGCGCGAGGCGATATAAAATTTTGTGAAAGGCAGGCTCACCGGCGGCTCGCAAAGCACGCATAGGAAGCACAGTACCGAAAAATGAACAATCAGCAGAACAAAGAAGTCATCCGTCTGTCGGGCGTCTCCAAACAGTTCGACGGAGAAACGGTCCTTGACCGCATCAGTCTTGATATCCACGATAAGGAGTTCGTCACGCTGCTCGCCCCGTCCGGCTGCGGCAAAACGACGACGCTCCGCATCATCGCGGGCTTCGTCGATCCGGACGAGGGCGACGTTTTCCTCAACGGCGAACGGGTCAACGGCGTTCCCGCGTATAAGCGCGCGGTCAATACCGTTTTCCAGAAGTACGCGCTGTTTCCTCATCTCAACGTCTACGAGAATATCGCGTTTGCCCTCCGTCTGAAGCATACGCCCGAGCCGGAGGTCAGGGAACGCGTTACCAAGATGCTGAAGATGGTCAATATGCTCGGGTTTGAAAAGCGTTCCACCTCGCTTCTGTCGGGCGGACAGCAGCAGCGCGTCGCGATCGCGCGCGCGCTGATCTCCAACCCGAAGGTCCTTCTTCTGGACGAGCCTCTCGGCGCGCTCGACCTCAAGCTCCGCAAGGATATGCAGGTCGAACTGAAGAACATCCAGCGGGAGCTGGGCATCACCTTCGTGTTCGTCACGCACGATCAGGAGGAAGCGCGCTCGATGTCCGACACCGTCGTCGTCATGTACGTGGGCAAGATCCAGCAGATCGGTACGCCGCAGGATATTTACAACGAGCCGGTCAACGCGTTCGGTGCCGACTTCATCGGCGAGAGCAACATCGTTGACGGCGTTATGAACGAAGACTACGAGGTCACCTTCTCCGGGCTGAAGTTCCGCTGCCTTGACAAGGGCTTTGCGAAGGACGAGGCGGTCGACGTCGTCGTCCGTCCCGAGGACGGGGATCTCGTTCCGGTCGAAAAGGGAATGCTGGCCGGTGTGGTCACCTCCGTGACCTTCAAGGGCATCCACTTTGAGATCATCATCGATATCGGCGGTTTCAAATGGATGGTCCAGACCACCGAGTATTCTCCGGTCGGCGCGCGTGTCGGCCTCTTCATCGAGCCCGACGCGATCCATATCATGAAGAAATCCAAGTATTCCGGGATGTACGGTGATTACAGCTCCTTCTCCGAGGAACACGATCACCTGTCCGAGCTTGACCACGAGGAAGAGGAAGCGGTTCCGGAGGAAGCGGACGAATGAAGGACCGTGATCTGAAAACCAAGCTCCTCTCCGCCCCCTATCTCGTTTGGTCCGCGATCTTCGTCATCGTGCCGCTCGCGGTGATGGCGTATTTCGCGCTGACCGACGCAAACGGCGCCTTTACGCTGGACAACCTGATCCACGTCAAGAATTACGGGGACATTTTCCTCCGTTCGATCATTTATTCGATCGCGGCGACGCTCATCTGCCTCGTTCTCGCGTATCCGATCGCTTTTTCGATCTCCCAGACGAACGCGAACAAGCAGCGCGTCATGATCATGCTCGTCATGCTCCCGATGTGGATGTCCCTGCTGCTCCGTACCTACGCGATGATGAACATCCTTTCCGATAACGGGATCCTGAACGGCATTCTTTCCGCGATCGGGATCGGGCCCGCCAAGATGATCAATACGCCGGGCGCCGTCATCTTCGGTATGGTCTATAACTATCTGCCGTATATGATCCTCCCGCTCTATTCGGTCATGTGCAAGATCGAGAAGAGCACGATCGAGGCGGCACAGGACCTCGGCTGCAATGCGTTCCACATTTTCACGAAGATCCTTCTTCCTCTTTCTCTCCCGGGCATCGCGTCCGGACTTACGATGGTCTTCGTTCCTTCCGTCTCGACCTTCTATATTTCACAGAAGCTCGGCGGCGGTAAATTCGACCTGATCGGCGATACCATTGAACGTCAGTTCTTAGGGTCTACCGGCGGCAAGAATCTCGGCGCCGCGATCTCCCTCGTGCTCATGGTTCTGATCCTCATCTGCATGGGCATCATGAACGAGTTCACCGACGACGACAGTGAGGGCGGAGGTGTGCTGTTTTGAAAACTCTGTCAAAGATCTATACCGCGCTGATCTTCATCCTGCTTTACGCGCCGATGGCGGTCATGCTTCTGTTCAGCTTCAATTCGGAGAAGAGTCTGATCATTTTCAAGGGCTTTTCCTTCCGCTGGTACGAGGAACTTTTCCGCAACGCCGAAACGCTGAACTGCTGTAAGAATACGCTGATCCTTGCCGTGCTTTCCGCTCTGATCGCAACCGTCTTCGGTACGATCGCGGCGGTCGGCATCGACAAATACCGCAAGGGCTGGTTCCGCAGCGCGGTCATCAGCGTCACGAACATCCCGATGATGAACCCCGAGATCGTGACCGGCGTCTCCATGATGCTGCTCTTCGTCTTCGGTGCCTCCCTGATCGGCAACGAGAACGACGCGCTCGGCTTTCCCACCCTTCTGATCGCGCACGTGACCTTCAACCTGCCGTACGTCATCCTTTCCGTCCTGCCGAAGCTGCGTCAGATCGACCCGCATCTGCAGGAAGCGGCGGAGGACCTCGGCTGCACGCCGTTCCGCGCGTTCTTCCACGCCGTTCTCCCCACGATCATCCCGGGCATCATGACCGGTATGCTCATGGCGTTCACCATGTCGCTTGACGACTTCGTCATCAGTTATTTCACCTCCGGTTCCAAGTTCGTCACGCTTCCGATCTACATTTACTCCAAGACGAAGAGGACCGTGGAGCCCGATATGTACGCGCTCTCCACGCTGATCTTCGCCGTCATCCTGATCCTGCTTCTCGCCGTCAATCTCGTCCAGATGAGAGACGACCGGAAAAAGGCAGTCAAAAAATAAGATCCGGTCCGAGGACCGTTAGTATTTCCAAAATTGAAAGGATGCTTTCGCTGACCGAAAGCGGGGAATGAAAAAAATGAAAAAAGTTCTTTCCGTTCTTCTCGTTCTTACCAGCCTCTTCGCACTTGCCGGGGTCCTGACCTCCTGCAAGGCCCGTGAGACCTATATCAACGTTTACAACTGGGGCGAATATATTTCGGATGGCTCCGACGGCTCTCTTGACGTCAACGCGGAGTTCACGAAGCTGACCGGCATCAAGGTCAACTATTCCAATTTCGCTTCCAACGAGGACCTGTATGCCAAGCTGCAGGGCGGCGGATCCAGTTATGACGTTATCTTCCCGTCCGACTATATGGTCGAGAGGATGATCAAGGAGGATATGCTCCTTCCGCTCGATAAGACCAATATCCCGAACGTTGATAACGTTCTTCCCGAGTATCTCGGTCTCTATTACGACCCGACCGATACCTACTGCCTCCCGTATAACGTCGGCATGGTCGGTCTGATCTACAATAAGACCCTCGTTGACGAGGTCCCCGACAGCTGGGCGGCGCTCTGGGACAAAAAGTACGAGGGACAGGTCCTGATGTTCAACAACCCGCGTGACGCGTTTGCGATCGCACAGTCTCTCCTCGGCATTGATTACAATACCGAAAACCACGCCGACTGGGACAAAGTCCTTGATAAGATGAAGGAACAGAAGGAAGTCGTCCAGTCCTACGTCATGGACGAGACCTATATGAAGATGGAGAACGGGGAAGCGGCACTGGCTCCTTATTACGTCGGTGACTTCCTGACGATGCAGAGCGTCAACCCGGACCTCGATCTCGTGTTCCCGAAGGAAGGCTCCAACATTTTCGTGGACGTCGTCTGCATCCCGAAATCCGCCGGCAACAAGGCGGGCGCAGAGGCGTATATCAACTTCCTCCTCAGCCCGGAGATCGCGCTTGCGAACGCGGAATACCTCTATTACACGACGCCCTTCAAGAGCGTCATCGAGGACGAGGAGTATTCCCTGAAGGATGACCCCTACACGTATCCTTCCGAAGAGGTCAAGGCAAGAGGCCAGTATTTCCACAACCTGAACGAGGAGACCCTGACGTATATGAACGATCTGTGGGATCAGCTCAAGGTCGAATCCGACAGCAACGCGGCGGTCTATATCGCGCTCGCGGTCCTCGTCGTCGGCATCGCGGCGTTCCTGTGGCTCAAGATCTCCAAAAAGAAAAAAATGGAAAAGATGTACAAGTGATTCTCCCGGGGGACGCCCGTCCAGGCGCGTCCCCTTTTTTTGACGAAAGGAAACAAAACATCATGGCACGCAGATTTCTTCTCCCGGAGGGGGGAAACGACTATAAAGCGAATCTTCATTCCCATACGACGGTCTCGGACGGTAATTTTACGCCCGAGGAGGCAAAGGCACGTTACCGGGCGGCGGGCTATTCCGTCCTTGCGCTGACCGATCACCGTGTGATCGCCGATCACCGGGAACTGAATGACGGGACCTTCCTGACCCTGCTCGGCTATGAGCTCGATCTGACCGGCTGGGACGGCAATATCCTCAAGACCCATCACATGAACGCGATCGCAAAGGACCCGGATCACTATACCTTCGTGGAGACGCCGGACGGCTGCGACACCGCAACGGTGCAGAAAACGGTCGACGCACTGAACGACGGCGGGTTCCTCGTGACGCACAATCATCCGGACTGGTCGAGCCAGACGGCGGCGGATTATCTTCCGCTCCACGGCTTTTTCGCGATGGAGGTCTATAACCACATCAGCCATGTCCATAACGGGGAGGGCTTCAGCGCCGCCGCGTACGATACCGCGCTGCGGTACGGAAAACGGTACTTCTGCCTTGCGACGGACGACAACCACGACGAGCTGACCGTGTTCGGGGAACGCGGCGGAACGGACTCCTTCGGCGGCTTCACGGTGATCCGCGCCGAAGAGCTGACCTATCCCGCGATCATCGCGGCGCTGACGGCGGGGCATTTCTATTCCTCGATGGGACCGCTCATCCGGCAGTATTATCTTGACGGTCCCTGGCTCTGCGTCGAATGCGAGCCGGTCTCCTGCATTTATCTCAAATCCGTGCGTCCTGGCAACAGCGACGGGCGTTTCACGTTCACGAACGCCCTCACGCACGCCGAATTCGACCTGCGCCGTCTGCCCCGGAACCGGGACGGCTCCACGTACGCCCGGATCGATATCGTCAGCGCGGAAGGAAAATTCGCTTTCACGAATCCCGTCTGGATCGGCAGCGATGAGTTCCGCTGATGACGTTCCAATAAAAGAATCAGCCCGCTGGAAATTTTCAGCGGGCTGATTTGACAATAACGAAGTAATTTTGGCGTGACGTAAGATCAGCCGAGCTCGGTGCCGAGACCGGACTGGCGCATCAGATCGAACAGAGTATAGGGATCGACGTAGACGTATTCGTAGGTGCGGTCTCTGCCGTTTGCGTACTGGAGGAAGCCGTCGATCGTGTTCACGACGTTAGAGGGGCTTGCGCAGACGGTACGGAAGCAGGCGAACGGGGTCTTGTTCTGCATATAGTTGTACATATTCTCGTAGGTCCCTTCGCCGCCGGCGGCGTCGATGCCGTTCATCATGTGCAGATAGGGCACACCGTCGTTGACGTACAGACGGGGACCGGAGTTATCGTTGGTGAAGCTGCCGATCGGCGCGATCTTGTTGTACGCGGTGGTGACCTTGGCGGTCATCTTGCTGCTGTCGATGATGAAGCCGACGATATCCATGTGGAACTTGCTCATGTAGGGCTCGTTGTACTTGACCCACTTGTCGATGTCGGCAAGCTTGCTCGGCGAGACGTAGCCCGCGCCGCAGTCACCGGAAACGAGATAATCGTTCGGCGTCAGATTTTCGAGAACGTAGTCGAAGATCATCGGCACACGGTCGGAGAGGTTCGGGTTGAAGCCCCACATCAGCGGGTATTCGCCCCTTGAGGGATCCTTGAAGAAGCCGGGGACGGAATTCTTGAGCCATGCGGAGGAGTCGTAGTCGCCCATGTAGATCGTGAAGTATCTCGTCTTGTCCTCGAATTCGGTCGTATAAGCGGGACGCGGCGTGTCCATACCGACGTTTTTCATTTCGTACTGGGTGAAGACGGAGGCGTTGGTCATCCACGCGGGATGGGCGGCGTCCGCTTCCATGACCGCGTTGAATTTGGAAATGACGTCGGTGAAGAGCGTCTCAAGCACGGTGGCAACGAGGGCGCCGTGTCCGCGGTGCTCACAGTATTTCATGAACCAGGGCGGGAAGCCGATCATCTGGATCATCTCGCCGCCGGTGCGCTTTTCCTGCTCTCTCAGGATGTGTTCGAGCGTCTTGCGGTCGGTCCCCATCGGCTGATCGGGATCGTCGCACGGTTTCTCCTGATCGTAAGGCGTCAGGTCAAAGACGAAGCCGTGGCAATAGACGACGTAGTCGAAGCTGAAGGACTGGTTCCATTCGGGAGCGGTGCTCTGCGCCGTCTCGTAGATGGGGTTCCCGGGGATCATGCTCGCGCCGTCAAGCAGATAGAAGAGCTTATGGGTGTTGGTCTCGGGGAAGAGCTTTTCCATCGCCCAGTAATAAGCGTCGCACTTCGTGGAGCCGGTGGAGGGGATATCCGTGTCCGGGATCGTCCCGTCGCCGAGGAACTTGCCGACGAGGTTGAGCTTGACCTGAACGCCCTCGTTCTTCAGATAGGTGTAAAGGCTGCTCGCGGAGGAATCGAAGAGGACGGGGAGCCAGCCGTTGACCGAGCAGGCGGTAACGGCGACGTTCGCGGTCGAGGCGACGTCGGGATCCCAGATCGTCATGCCGAGCTCCTTGATGATCGGCATAAAGATCTTGAAGAACTCCTGATAGGATTTGACGTCGACGATGCTGGCGCCGGCGTAGGTCTTGCCCTCACCCATAATGTAATCCAGCCAGAACGGGTCGGTGCTGTCGTGGTTCTGATAGATGATGAAGCCGCGTTCCTTATAGTCTCTTGCGAGATATCCCTGCAGGCAGGAATAGAAGCGGACGAAGTCGTTCTGATTGAACGGGGCGGTGGAGTAGACAGCGCTGTCGAAACGGTAGATCTTGAGCGGCTGCTCGTAGGTGCCGACGTATTTCAGCCCCTCGGGGATGCCGAGCGTGTTCACGCCGTAGGTGCCTGCCGCCTCGTCGTATTTCAGGTAGGTAGCTACGAAATAATTGACCGCCTGGGCGGTACCGTAGTCGTCGCTGCCGATGATCACGATGCGGTTGGCGGAAGCGAAGTGGATGACGAATTCATTCGTTTTCAGCCCCTCGAGCGCCGCCTGGGATTCGGGACGGTTGGTCGGACCGATCAGGATCTCGTAGGTGTCGGTCGGGACCGGATCCGAGGCACGCTTGAAGTCGGTCGTGACCGGGATCTCAAAG
>JAZLIW010000136.1:0-17055 GCA_045617585.1 Eubacteriales bacterium | reverse complement strand
AGCCGCGCAGGATGATAGCCTCCCTCCGTGAGGCACACACTATGCGCGTCGCTCCGGTTCGCTTTCAGCGAACCGCTCCTTTGCGATCGGGACGCGTTCGCGGTGCGGCGGGAGCAAGCCCCCGCCCTACGGTGATGAGAGCGCGGCTTCGCCTTACCGAGTGGGACGCGATCGCGGTGCGGCGGGAGCAAGCCCCCGCCCTACGGATGGATTCCGCGCCGCTTCGGTTCGCTTTCAGCGAACCGCGCCTTTGCGATCGGGACGCGCACGAAGAGCGGCGGGAGCAAGCCCCCGCCCTACGGGTGAGGCGCGGCGCGAAAGCACGCGGCTGGCGAATCGGAAATATCACGGCGGCTGCGGGAGAGGTCGAAAAAGGGCGAACCGGTCGGGAACACGGGGGTTCCACGGCGGCTCGCCCGAAGGGACTA
Source organism: Eubacteriales bacterium (assembly GCA_045617585.1). GTDB lineage: Bacteria > Bacillota > Clostridia > Oscillospirales > CAG-272 > CAKRZE01. Next base: position 16,627 of record JAZLIW010000136.1, on the reverse strand, counting down.
AGAAAAACGCACAGCGGGTGCCTCTTTGGTACGGTTCGCCTCCGGCGAACTTGTTTCTCCAAGAGAAAGGACATCGCGTCCCCCGTATCCCCTTTACTTCAGGAGGTTCAAGAACTCCAGGGGGGAGAGAGAGCAGAGGAAGCGGAAGATATAGGAGGAGGAGGTGAGGGACTGAAGGAAGGTGCCGCCGCTTTCGCCGAGGATCGAGAACTCGGTGAGGAGGCTGAGGACGAGGCAGATGCCCCAGACGACGGCGATACCGGTCACGACGCCGAGGAGGGCGCCGGCGGTCTCGTTGATCTCCTTGAGGAGGGGCAGCTCGAAGAGAGCGTTCAATAAGAACTTGAGGATCGCGAGGACGATCAGGGCGGCGACGAAGACGATCACGCAGCCGAGGACCCTGGAGATCGTGACCGACGCGGGTCCGGCGATCGCCTCCGCGATCGAGCGGACGTCCGCCTCGGTCCCCTCGGTGATCGAGCCGAATTTCTCGGTCAGGGAGGAAAGGGAGACGCCGTATTTTTCGGCGAGCTCGTTGAATTTACCGAGCTCCTCCCCGGCGCCCTGCAGGAAGCCGCTGATGTTCATGCCCGCGTCCGCTCTGGCGATCAGCGGGTGGATCACGTCGTAGACGGTCTGCGACAGCTTCTCGCCGAGCCCCTTGGAACAGATCCATTCCCCGACGCCGGGTCCGAACAGGAAGGCGAGGATCAGGGACGCGACGGTCGTCAGCGCGTCGAACATCGCCTCGATGAAGCCCTTTTTCCAGCTGACGAACACGCAGATCGCGACGATCACGACGAAGATCAGGTCAAGTAAAAATTTCATTCGTTTCTCCTTTCCGTATCCGGAAACGGTTCTGTGAAAAAGGCAGCGGACCGGAAGACCGCGATCCGCTGCTTTGCTCCGACGGTTTTATTGTATCACACTCTTCCCTTCTTGTCAACGGGAGGGGCGAAAAGACGCTCACCGCGTACCGCGGTCGGCGTACCGCGGTCAGCAGTTCTCGTCGCGCGCGATGATCTCGCACTGCGCGTTGCGCGTCATATCGTTGAAGACGGCGCTGTAACCCGTGATGCGGACCGTGAGGTCGCGGTGATCCTCGGGGTGGAGCTGGGCGTCGCGCAGCTCGGCGGTGTCGGCGACCGTGAGCTGCATCTGCATCCCGCCCGCCTCGAAGAAGGTCGAAAGCAGGGCGCAGAGCCGGTCCAGCCCCTCCTCGCCCGCCACGGCGTCCTGACGGAGCCGGACGTTGAACGCGCCCGAATGGAGCCGGGGAAAGGGCAGCTTGGCGACGGAATTGAGCAGGGCGGTCACGCTCCCGTTCACGCCGCGGGTCGGGGAAAGGTTCTCCGAGATCGGCTGACCGCGGCGGCGGCCGTCGTGGGTCGCCTGCATCCCGGCGCCCTGCGCGATGTACCACGTATCGGTGATCGTGGTGTTCAGCGAGAGGACGTCCTTTTCGCCCTTTTCGTTGACCGTCTCTTCGTCGATCACGTCGAGCAGGGCGTTCATCAGCTTCACGGCGATCCCGTCGGCGTAATCGTCGTCGGTGCCGTACTTGGGGGCGCGGAGCGCGGCGGCGAGCAGATCGGGGCGGGAGGCGAAATCGTCCCTGCAGGCGTCGTCCAGTTCTTCAAACGTGCAGAGCCTGCGGTCGAAGACGAGCGTGCCGATCGAGGACAGCATATCGACCGCGGTCGCCAGACTGCGGATCTGCCCGTAGAGGGCGGGATAGCGCGCGCCGCCGTTCGTGATGCCGCGCGCCGCCCCGATCGTCCCCTCGCTGAAGACGTCGTTGAGGTTCAGAAGTCCGTCCGACGCGGGTCTTGCGCCGCGGAAGCGGGCACGGTACCCGGCGCAGACGGCGCGGACCTCCGTGCGGAACTGCTCCGCGAGCGCGGCGATGATGCCGTCGACCGAGGCGAAGTCACGCCGCTTTTCAAAGAGGGAGAGCAGCATGATCGGCACCGGGCCGCCGAAGCCGCCGACGATGCCGGAGCCGCCCGCAATGTCCGGCCAGTTGCAGGGGTGCATCGAGTAGTCGAGCGCGTGCTTTTCCCCGATCCCGAGGGAACGGAAGGCGGGGAGCTCGGTCTCGTCGTTGTAGAAGAGGATGGTCGCGTTGCGGCGCGCCTTGTCGCAGAGGAGGCGGAAGAGGTCCGGGTCGTCCTCCCGCGTCAGACGGGTGATGAAGACCGGGTTCTTCAGCTTCGGATGGATGTGCTCGGCGAAGAGGCGCGTCAGGGGGTTGGTGCGGTGATCGGTACGGTAACTGTAACCGCCGATCTCGACGTAGGTCGGGGAATCGAAGGTGGGGTTGCGGTCCCACCCGGTCGCCTTCGGCTCGGTGCCGTCGAACATCTGGTGTTCGCCGCGCCCGAGGTGGAGCGAGCATTTGCAGGAGAAGTCGTCGAAATACGCGCCCGCCTCCTCTCTCGTCAGTCTGCCCGCGGCAAGGTCCGCCTCGTAGAGCGGGAGGAGATAGTCGTCGATGCGTCCGAAGTTGAGGCAGGCGACCATCGTTCCGCCGTACGCCATATAGAACGTGAAAAGGAAGAGGATGAGCTGCAGCCCCTCGCGGAAGGACGAGGGCGGATCGGAAGCGATCCCGCGGCAGACCGCGGCGGCGTCGGGCTTCCCTGCTTTTTCCGCCTCGGCGGCGTAACGGAGGATATAGTCCCGCATCGCTTCGCAGGTCAGGAGCATCCCCCGCAGGAAGTTCGTGCCGTTTTCGTCCTCGCCGCCCTCCGCGAGGCGCTTTTCGGTCATTCCGATATAGCCGCCGATGCCCCGTTCGACGAAGCCGGCGCAGTCGAGCGTGATATGCCCGCCGCTCAAAGAGATGATCGGGTTCTCCCGCAGGCGGTTCGCCCGGATGAGCGAGACGAAGCGCGCCTCCTCTTCCTCGTCCGGGACCTTGTCGATATATCTGCCGAGGAGCAGATCGTCGGGGTCGACCGGGAGAGTGCAGCGTCCCGTCACGTAGGCAAGCCCGTGCCCCATCAGGATCGGCTGGGGCTCGCCCGCGAATTTGTCCCACGCCTCGTCGAGCAGGAAGATGCGCTCGGTCCACGTGCTGTTCACCGGCTTTTCCCGGATCAGTTTTTCCGCCTTGCGGACGTTATTTTCGGCGATTTCGGTCAGTTTCATACCGGATTCTCCTTTTTCGCGTAAAACGCGTCAATCCCCTGCGCCCGGAGCAGTTCCGCCGCCGCTTCCATCTCCTCTTCGGTCGGGGTGCGGAAGGAGAGCGCGCCGAAGGGGCGGGCAAGAGAATCGTATTTATGGACCGCGAGCTTGTGGAAGCGCAGCAGCTCGACCCGGCGGATCCCCGTCTTTTGGGTCAGAAAAGCCGCCAAAGCGGTCAGGCTCTCCGCCGTCCCGTTGACCGCGGGGATCAGCGGAACGCGGATCAGGATCTCCGCGCCCGCGGCGGAAAGCGCGGCGATCGAACTTAAGATCGGCGCGGCGGGCACGCCGGTCATTTCCCGGTGCAGGGCGTCGGAGGTCGTTTTGATGTCGATCATGAAGTGATCGGTCACGGGGAGCAGGGAGAGAAGATCCTCCTCCCGCCCGAACGCGGAGGTCTCGACCGCCGTCCCGATCCCGTCCTCTTTGAGGGCGGTCAGGAGCGCGCGGGTGAACGCCGCCTGCGAAAGCGGCTCGCCGCCCGAGACCGTGACCCCGCCGCCCGTCCGCGCAAAGAAGGCGCGGTCCTTTTCCAGCTCCCGGACGAGGCCCGGGACCGTCACGTCCCTGCCGTACTCCTTCCACGCCAGATTCGGGCAGAGGGAGACGCACCTCCCGCAGGAAAGGCACAGGGCGGGATCGGCGGTCATCCGTTCCCCGAGGGTCAGCGCCCCCGCCGGGCAGGAGGAGACGCAGATGCCGCAGCGGGTGCAGCGGTTCTCCAGCCAGCCGCGCTCGGCGGAAAAGGACTGGCACTCGGGGTTATGGCACCAGACGCAGGAGAGCGGGCAGCCCTTGAGGAAGACGGTGGTGCGGATCCCCGGTCCGTCGTGATAGGAGAACCGCTGGAGCTCGGTGATCCGCCCCGTCAGCCCTTCGGCGCCGCGATCGACGCCGCTCATTTCGAGAAGGTATATTTTTCGGTCACGCGCGCGGGATCGCCGTAGACCTCAAGGATCGGAGCGCCGTCGCGCGGGTCGGTGACGGTCAGCGCCGCCTTCGGTTCCCTGCCGTGATGGGGCGTCATGCTGCCGTAGAGCGTGACCTCCGCGTCCCCTTCGACCGCGAGGTTCCTGCCGATATTGCGGTAGAAGTAGGTCCCGGCGAGCGTGACCCTGCCGCTGTCGACCGTGATCGCCATCCTGCCGGGATCGACGATGTTGGTCTGCTGGATCTCAAGGTCGCCGCCGTGCAGGACCATCGCGCGGTGCGGCGCGCCCCACATCAGCGTATTGTAGATCCTTGCCTTGCCGGGCATATCCTTTGCCGTGAGGAAGTAGATGCGCTCGTCCTTCGCCTCGATCGTCACGAGCTCGGTGTTGATCAGCTCCAGCTCGCCGCAGCCCTCGATATAGAGGCCGTTCTGACCGCCGTCGGTGCCGTGACCGATGAACTTGCCGCTGCAGCCACGTCCGTCCTGCATGACGAATTTCAGCCCGTGGTTCGCCGCGAAGACGAAGGTGCCGAGCAGATGCTCTCTCTCGTTGTAGCCGAAGACCAGCGCCTGCAGGTACTTGATCTGGTTGTGCCAGAACTCGGTCCAGTGCGCGGTCGGATGGTTCGGCAGAGAGGAACGGTAATAATAGTGGGGGTTGTACTGGATGTTCTCGACCCAGCCGTCGCCCGCGTTATTGCCGCAGAAGATGCCGCACTTGATCGGCGCACCCGAGATATAGGAGATATAATGCCCGTCGGACGGGTAGGTACCGAAGTCGACGCCCTGCCACGGATTGACGAGGACGGTGTTGATCAGGTAGCAGTTTTTGCCGCGCGACTGCACGGTCCACGGGTAAGCGGCGGGCTCGACCTCGTTCTGCTCGGGATAGTAGAGCGAAAGGCCGAAGAGGCCCGCGCCCTCGCCGAGCGTGATGAAGGGCGTCCCGTCCTCCGTGCCGCGGTTCGCCGTCGTCATGAGGACGCTCCCGGTGCCCATCGTGTGGCTCGGGACCTCGAAGACGCCGCGGAGCTGGACCCCGGCGGGAACGGAAAGCTGACCGGCGAGGAGATAAAGTCCGCCGGGCACGTAGACCACGCCGCCCGTCTTTCCCGCGGCCTCGAGCGCCGCGGCGATCGCGGCGGTATCGTCGGTCTTCCCGTCGGCAGCCGCGCCGAAGTCGGCGACGTTATAGAGGACCGGGGCATCGGGGCAGGTCTTCGTCGTGCAGGGGAGATGCCCGCCGCGCGAGGCGACCGAGAGCCCCGGCTTCTCGGCGGAATAGCAGATCGCGCTCAGACCCTCGCCCGAGAAGACCGGCTTGCCGCCGAACTCACAGCCGAGGAGCTGGACGCCGCCCGTCTCCGCGCCGGTTTCGACGTGGAGCTTCCCGGCTTCAAAATCGCACTGGAGGAAGGAGAGCCCGCCCTTCGCCGCGTTGACGGCGGCGGTCCGCCAGCCGGAGAGCGAGGCGTTGACGAAGGAGATCTGCCCCTCTCCGTTCTGATCGACGGTATAGCGGTAGGGCCCCGCGAGCGTGCAGCCGTTGATCTGCATCACGGTCTTAAAGCGGATATCGCTCTTGATCGCGGCGGTCAGTGGGATATCGCAGACGATCTCACTGTCGGAAAGCGCGACGCCGTAGGGGTTGGAATCGACGAGATGGAAGCCGATATCGCAGTTGTACATCCGGAGGCCGGAAAGCTGGGTGTTCGGGCCCGAGTTCGTGAACGAGGTGATCAGGAAGCCGACCCTGCACCACTCGACGTGGATCTCGTAGCCGTACTCCCAGTCGGAGCGCGCCATATAGACGCCGGTCGCGTTTTTCAGCGTGAACGCGCGGACGGCTTCGACCGGCGCGCCGAAGAAGCGGGCGTAATAGTCCGGCTTGACGTTCAGGTTCTCCATACGGCCGATATCGGTCGTCATGTCCATGAAGAAGCCGACGTTGACCGGCGTGATATAGACGTTTTTCAGATAGTGGAGCTCGTTCGCGTCCGGGCCGGACTGGACGCCGCGCCACGGGTTGACCATCGTGACGTTCTCCAGCGTCATGCTGTCGCAGCCGTTCTGCCGTACCGCGGGGGAATAGGGCACCGGGCTTTCCAGCGACTGCTCCGGATAGACGAAGGTGAGGCATTTGAGCCCGGAGCAGGGACGCATGGAGAACGCCGCCGTGCCGTCGGGATCGTCCTTACCGAAATAAATGTGCAAAACCGTGCCCTTCGTCAGGTCGTTCTCCTCTTTTTCGGGGCTCAGCCATTCCCCGCGCAGCGTGACCGCGGTCGGGACCGTGATCGCCGAGCGGATCGCGTAGGTCCCCTCCGGGAGGTAGACCGTGCCGCCCTTTGCCGCCGCGGCGGCGTTCAGAGCCGCCTGGATCGCGGGCGCGCTGTCCTGCGCCCCGGTCGGATCGACGCCGTGGTCCGCGGCGTTGACCGTGATCACGGAAAGACCGCAGGTCGCGTATTTTTCTTTCAGAAGATAAGGTTTCATGTTTCATGCCCTTCCTTTCTTATTGCCGGAGCGTCTCCGGCCCTGTTGCCGGTCCCTTGACCGGTCATTTTTCGGTCAGATAAACGAGGTCGATGCGGGAAACGTAGTTCTCACTGCCGGACGCGGTGATGACCCAGCGGAAGTTGTGCAGCGTGATATCGTCGATCGCGGCGCCGCCGGGATTCTGCCGGAAGTCGGAGAGCGGGATGCGCAGCTCGCACCATTCGCCCTCCTTCAGCCCGTAGCCCTTCAGCTGCTCCACCGAGAAGCTGTTCTCGTATTCCTTCACGTCCTGCACCTCGTTCAGCTCGATGAAGACGCCGCTGATCTTTTTCAGGTCGTCGATCTTGACGTTGACGACGAGGACGTCCTTCGCGTAGTGCATCGGGAGATCCAGATTGGCGACGATCGTGCGGTAATCGGCGTTCGAATCGTTCCCGGTCGTGCGGAAGCTGGACTTGCCCTCCATCCTGTCCTCGGTATCGAAGTCCGCGCCGTACCATTCCTGCACCACGCAGCCGTCGAAGGCGTCGTATTCCCCGGCGGTGATCAGTCTGCCGCCCTCCGGCGCGGGAGACGGCGTATGATCGCTCTCATATTCGCGCAGGCGGAGATCGTCGAGCTCGATGACCGTGCCCTGCTTCGCCGAGAAGAGGAGCCCGAAGCCGGTGATCGCCGAATAGTCGAAGCTCTCTCCGACGCCGTTATGCACGTTGAAGGTCAGCTCGATCTCGTGCCAGCCGCTGCCCATGATCGTGTGGTTCCAGCAGTAGGTCTGCCCGTTTTTGTCGAGGGCGCGGAAGAAGAAGGTCCCCTGCCCCGTCTGTCTGCCGTAGCCCGCGTCGTGGTCGCAGACGAGCATGTCGATATCCCCGACGAACAGCCACAGCACGAGGGTCGCCTTTTTGCGGTCCTTCACCGAGACGCGGAAGGCGTCGGGCGTTCTCTGCCAGAAGGCGTTCAGAAGCGTATCCGTATAGTCCTTTTTCAGCTCCATCCGCAGCGCGGCACTGCCCTCTTTTTCGTATTCGGTGTCGAGGCTCCATTCGACGTCGGGGGACATCGTATGCCCGGGGATCTCCGTCTCATCGAACGAAAGCAGCGGGGTGTCCTCAAACGCGCTGTTATAGTCGCTGTACATCTTTTTTAAGGTCGAGCCCTTCGTCTCCTGCTTCAGGAGAAACGCTGTGCGGTCCTCTTTCACGTTCACGTCCCGCGGGACGGACAGGCCGTCCGCTGTTCCTTTCTTCACAAAGTCATTCACGAAGCACTCCACGGCGAGCACGGTCATTTCATCCGTCCCCCCGACGAGAAGGAGCGCGTTTCCCTCCGTAAAGATCGTGTATTCGTCCTTTTCGAGTGCGCTGAAGGCGCTTGCCGCCTTTTCCCGCTTGCTCTTTCCGACGAGGATCTCCCGTCCGTCGGGCTCCTCCGCGTCCCAGTCGGTCCCGATCCCGGGCTTGACGCCGGTCGCGTCCCCGATCGCCGCGGCGAGCGTGACGCACGCCGCGATGACGTCCTTCGACGCCGTGTCGCTGCGGACGATGCGGCAGCGCGCCTCTCCGCCCGAAACGAGCGTGAGCACGTTCCCGTCGTCCGCAGGACCCGCCGTCTCCCCGCTCTGCGTCGGGTCGCCGTCCCCGGAGGGTGACGCGGGACCGCAGGCAAACAGCGCGGTCAGAGTGAACAGCGCGAGAAGAAGCGCCGTGAGTCTTTTCATAGTCGGTTCCCTTTCGTCAAAGGGGGTGACTCACGTCCGTGAACCACCCCCCGTTTTCTGCCCTCAGTCCGCGAGGGGCTTACTGTATTCCAGCGTGAATTCGGTGATCGAGCCGCCCCAGCCCTTGGACGGGTCGGAGTTGGAGAGGCGGACGTAGAAGCGTCCGGTCTCGTCCGCGCCGTACGCGAAGGGATCGAGCGTGAACACCTTGTAGTTGCCGCCCGTCGTCAGATGCGGCACCGTGCCGCCCGGCGAGTAGTCGGCGTCCAGCCCCCATTCCTCGCCGTAGATCGACGCCTCGAAATAGTAGTTCTGGTAGAGACGGAAGCTGAACTTTGCCTTGACCATCTCGCTGACGTCGAACACGTAGACGATCGACCAGTCGCCGTCACAGAACCGGATGCCGTCGTTCACGCCCGCGTTCAGCGACTCGATGAACTCCGCGTCCTGATTCTTGCTGTTCGTCTCGACTCTGCGGCGGTAGTTGGCGATGCCGTTCGCCTCGTCCTTCGAGAACAGGTACTTGCTCTCGTCCACGACCACGGGCTCGTAGTTGCCGACGTTGTCAAAGTTGGTCGTGTTGTTCCTGCCCGTCGCTCTGCCCTTCAGGACGATCTTGTCGGCGGGAACGGTGTAGCGGATCGTGAATTTGCTGATCGCGCAGCCGAAGCCGACCGTGCCGGAGACCGTGTTCGCGAACTTGACGTAGAGCGTGTCGCCGAGGAAGTCGTAATTCTTCGGGTCGACCGTCAGGATGATCGCGTTCGAGCCGTTCTGGATGCGCGGCACCGTGCCGCCCTCGGAATAGTCGGCGAGCGTCGTCCAGTTCTCACCGTCCGCCGAGATCTTTGCCAGATAGTTCTGCGAAATGTAGAAGTTGAAATACATATTGTCGTGCTCGTTCAGATCGAACTTGTACACGATCTCACCGGAGTCGCAGAAACGGACCGAGCCGTTGACGTGCGCGGTGTCCGAGAACAGGTATTTCTTATCCGCTTCGTTCGTATTGGTGGGGTAATCCTCGGTCTTGAAGGTGACGGAGCCGATGCCGATCGTCTTCTGCTCGCTGCCGAAGGTGACCGTGATCTCGTTCTCCTCGACGTTGCCCTCAAAGCGGAAGAAGCAGGAGGAGGTCGCCTTGTCATAGACGTAATCGTAGACGTCCGCTTCCTTGCCGCCGCGTTCGACCCTGACCTCGGTCGGGTACTTGCCGGCGGGGAGCAGGATGCGGTTGGAAATGACCGTGTTGGAGGCGCTGCGGATCTTGTAGGTCATCTTCGCGGCGCTCTCGCTGACCTCGGAGATCAGCTCGCCGGAGGTGAACGCGAGGCGCGGGACCGACAGATCGAAGTCGGTGACGTCGCGCAGGATCAGGCTGTCCTCCTTCGGGACGACGGGATCGACCAGCACGTCGAGCGATTCGCTGAACAGGTCGATATAGGTGCCCTTCAGCTTGTCGTTCTCACGGAAGGCGTGCGCGATCGTGTAGATGCCGCGGTCCGCGACCATCAGGTTCGTGGACAGATAATCGTAATCGGTGTAGTCGAGCACGTACGCGGTCAGCGCACGGACGAAGTTCTGACCCGCCTCGGTGCCCGTCGCGCAGCAGGCGGACGGAATGCCGACGCAGATGAAGTGACCCTTGCCGACCTTCTCGTCGAAGCCGACCGTATCCTTGCCGGCGGTCAGGATCGGCGTGGAGGCACCCGTGAAGGACAGAGTGAAGCTCTTCGCGCTGCCCTGCATCCGGACGCCCTTGATCGTCTGCTGGATCTCCCTGATGCCCGATTTCAGCTCGGGATTCGTCTCCGTGAGCTTGCCCGCCCTGATCTTGTCCAGGCCCATCTGGGAGAGAAGGTTGTTCAGCGGAGAGCCGTCTTCCTTCCAGAAGAAGTAGTCGGAAATGTCCCAGTACTGGTTGGAGCCGTTGATGAGGAGCAGCGTGCCGCCCTCCTTCACGTAGTCGGACAGCGCTTTGTTGACCGTCGCGGTCAGCGGGACGGAGGAATCGAAGCTGGCGATGACGACCGAGCTGTTCTTCAGGTCGTCCGCGGAGGTCAGCTGATCCATCGCCTTCATCTTCAGCGGGATGCCGTCACGGACCAGCGGCGCGCAGACGCCGAAGAGGCTGTCCGTCGTGCTCATCGTGTAGCCCTTGCCGGTGTTCATCCAGGACAGAGAGTCGGAGACCAGATAGGTGATGTTCGGCGTGCCGGCGCGGAGCTCGACCTCCTTGCCGGAGATGCCGTTCAGCACCTCGTAGATCTGCGCCTGCACCGTGCGGTACTCGGCGCTCACGTTCGCGTAGGCGCGCTGCACCCACGGCAGGACCTCGAAGCGGTGGATCTCCGGGACCAGCAGGGACGCGGCGACTGCCTGGCGGTAGGCGTAGCGGCAGTCGTCCTCGGTCAGGGTGCCGCTGTCCGCCATCGGGTCGGCGAGCGCGTAGAAGCTCGTGCCCTCGCAGGAGCCGACGTAGGAGATATAGTCCAGATACGCCGCGGTGAAGTGGTCCACCACGCTCTTGCCCGAATACGGGAAGGCGGAGCCCGTCGTGTCGGTCCACGTCTGCCCGATCACGCCGTCGATCAGCCCGGTCGCGACGTAATGGTTCAGACCGGCGTCGATCGACCACAGCGTGTAGTTCAGCGTGCTGTGCGTCGCGATGTAGACCTGCGTCGAAGGACAGAGGTCCTTGATGCGGGTCGAAAGAACGGTGATGATGCGCTCAAAGAGATAGGTCTTGAGCAGGTTGGATTTGAGGGTCGCCTCGGCGCTCGAATTCGGCGCCTGCCACGGCTCGCCGTAATATGCTTCCCACTCGCGCTTGAACGCCTCGGAATACCCGGAGGAGAGCCACATTTCCGGCTCCTCCATCGCGATCGTCTGCGGGTGGCACGCCTCGATCATCGGACGGATCATCTTCGCCCACGCGAATTCGATCCAGTTCTCGCTCGGCACCATGTAGTAGGAGCCGTCGCCGTCTCCCATGCCGTGCGCGATGTACTTGCCCGAGGCGTTCATCTGGATGTCCTCGTAGTTCGCGGGATCCAGACCGAGATACGACTGGTCCGCGCGGTTGATCGCGAGCATCATGTCCACGACAAAGTCACCGTTCTCGTACCAGCCGAGGAAGGTGCCCGAGCTCGTCGCGTAGACCATGACCGCGTCGGTGTCGATCGCAAACAGATCGGAGTAGCCCATGTTCGACTGGAAGGTCGTGCGGACACCCGTGATCTCCTGCGCGTCGAAATTCTGTACGTAGCACGTGCCCTCGTCACGGATCGAAGCGATGCCGTATTTCGCGGGGGACGTCGTCGGTTTGTTCTGCACCGGGATGACCTCCTTTTCGGGCGTGTGCGGATCCTGCTGCGGCGTGAAGACGCCCTTCAGCGTCTTGTCCGTCTCGATCGAGAGATTCGTCAGCGAGCCGTTGTCCAGCCCGCCGAGGACCGTCTGAATGAAGACGTCGACGCCGAGCGCCGTCGCGTCGTCGCTTTCGCCGACGATCACGATCCGCTTCCCGATGACGCTGATCGAATATTCGTTTTTGCCCAGCTTTGCCAGCGCTTCCGCGCTCTCGGGGCGGTTCGTCTTGCCGACCAGGATCTCAAGCGTGTCGGCAGGAACCGAGCCGTCGCGGCTGAAGTCGTTCGCGATCGAGACCTCGGCACCCGACGCCTTCGCAAGCGCCGTGCGCAGCTTCGCCGCCGCCGAGGTGACCGTGCTCGCCGCCGTGTCGGGACGCATGACCGTGTAAAGGACCTCGCCGCCAACGATCACCGGGAGCTTTTCCGCCTCCGCCGGCGTCGTTTCGTCGGTCCCCGGTCCCTCTCCCGGCTTGCACGCCGCCAAAGACAGCGCAAGGATCACCGTGATCGTGATCAGAAGAAAAACGGACAGTTTTTTCATATCAATTCTCCTTTGACGGATCGTTTCCGTATGCCTCCATTATACTTGATATATAACAAAAAGTCAAGGGAAACGTGTTCTTTCTCTCCAGAGAAACAGGTTCGCCTCCGGCGAACCGTACCAAAGAGGCAACCGCTGTACAATATTCTTTGTCCCTACGAATAAAGCGATCGGGAACCGCACGGTGCGAGTCCCGATCGCTTTATACGAAGTATCAAGATTTAATTTCAGTTGGTGCCTCTTTGGTCCTTTCTCTAAGAGAAAGGACGCGCGTCCCTTATCACGCACGTCGACTGCGCGAGGATCTGACCGGTGGGGGAGGTGACGAAGGCGGTCATTTCGATGCGGTCGATCTCGTAGCAGCGGCTGCGGAGGGTGATCTTGACGGTGGTGAAGGCGGTCGCGTCGGTGCAGGTGCTTTCGGTCACGTGGCTGTACCACGAGTCATGGGCGTGGGCGGCGGCGTCGTAGAGATAGAGCTCGAAGAAGTCCTCGCGGAGGAAGGTGTCCTTCGGGGAGAGGACGTCGAAGGAGACGGAGGTGCCGTCGTTGAGGAAGATCGTGAAGGAGAAGCCGATGCGGTGCGGATCGAGACCGGCGTCCGCCATGCGGGCGACCCAGTCGGTGTCCCAGCCGCCGAGGGTGACCGTGTCGTCGGTCGAGGGGATGATATCGAAATAGGCGACGTCGCAGATCAGGTTCATGTGGGAATAGGTCCACGTGTCTTTCGTCCAGCGGGGATCGGAATCGTCCTGCGGCCAGGTGCTGACGTACTCGGTCTTGCGGCGGTAGACGCCGTTTTCCTTGACGTAGATGCCGAGGGGCGCGGCGGGGACGGGGGGATCGGTCTCGGGGACCGTTTCGGGTTCCGTCTCGGGGACCGTCTCGGGTTCCGTGACGGGAGGGGTCTCCGGGGCGGTCTCCGGCTCCGCTGCGGGCTCGGTCGCAGGCAGGGTGTCGGGCAGGGTGTCGGGCAGGGTTGCGGGCAGGGCTGCGGGATCCGTTACGGGATCCGTTCCGGATGGGTCGGAGGAAGGATCATTCCTTCCGTGATATAAGATAAGGAAGAAAGTGAGGAGCAGGAGGACGAGCAGGACGGGGAGGATATAAAGGAGGGGCGACGGTCTCTTCTTGTATTTTCGTTTCATGGCAGTCACGCAAAGATCATGAGAAGCACGCCGATCAGGGAAAGGACGATGCTGACCAGCTTGGCTTTCGACATTTTTTCACCGAAGACGAATCTGCCGACGAGGGCGGTCAGAACGATGATCGCGGCGCTGAGGATCGGGAACTGGATCGAGGAATCCATGCTGTGCGCGCAGGACTGGGAGAAGAGGTTCGCAACGCCGTTGCAGACCGAATAGCCGAGGCTGATGAGGAGCAGACCGAGCACCGTCTTTCCGCCGACCGGCTGTTCCCTGACGATATCGGTGAAGACGGCGGAGACCGGGCGCTTTTTCCCGGCGCGCAGGTTCTTCACGGCGAAGACGGCGAGGAGCAGGAAGAGGATGACCACCTGCTCCGCGGCGGTGAGCATCGTGTACGCGGTGTCCGGCACGCGGTCGGGCGCGATCGAATGCGCCTTGGTCGCGATCGAGACCATGCCGTTGCCCGTGAACAGGATCAGGCAGAGCAGATGGAAGCGAAGACCGCCCTTCCCTTCGGAACGGGCATCTGCCCGGGCAGGCTCGGGGGCAGAGACGGGGGCAGGGGTTTCCTTCTTCTTCTGCGCGAGGACCTCGAGGACCGGGGGAAAGAGGGCGACGGTCAGGATGACGATCGAAAGGACCTTGATCGCGGTGACCGTCTCGTTCAGGAGCAGGATCCCGTAGAAGAAGGGCAGGATCATGCCGCCGAGGAGCATATAGATCGTCACGACCGACAGATCGCCGAGCTTCATCGCCCGGACGTTGATCAGCGTCATGATGACCGAGCTGCCGCCGGAGACCAGCGACCAGACGACCGCCGCGCGGGAAAAGGTGAACGTAAAGCCGTTGAAGGGCATCATGTAGAGCGTCATGATCAGCGCGATCGCCGCGCCGTTCACGAGCCCGGACTGCAGATCGCCCTTCGTCTTCTGCGAGAACTTTTTGGTAAAGATGAACTGTGCCGAGAAGAGCAGGCACGCCATCATCAGGTCGAAATACGCTTTCATGTCCGTGTGATCCTCTTTCGGAATTCGTGATAAAGGGGCCGTTGTGCGAGACAACAGCCCCTGCGGAAATGATTCCCTTACACGCCCATTTCGTCGAGCTTCTCGATGAAGTCGTCGATGTCCTTCTGCATCTTTTCCTCGTAGGTGGCGTACGCGGAAGCGAAGTTTCTGCCGTGGTGGTTGGAGGCGAAGCGGAGCAGGTAATCCGGGAAGCCGCCGAACTCGCAGATCTCCGCGATGTCGATGACGCGGTGCGCGAACATGATGTCCAGCATCTCCTTGGAATCGTCGTCACGCGTGGATTTTGCCATCAGCGTGACGTCGTAATACGCTTCCTGCAGGTCGTAGTGGGAAGCCGCCGCCATCGCTTCCATCATGAAGCCGACGAACTCGGGATCGCTCTCGGACCACAGCATACACTGCGCGGTCGAGCCGTGCTTGGAGAGCAGGCTCAGGTAATTCTCCTGCGCCTCGTCGTATTTCGGCGTGGGAACGAGACCGAAGTCGTCGCCGTCCTGACCGCGCATCTTGATGACGTCCTCGATGCGAAGCCACTGGAAGACGCCGTGCCCGCCGAGGAGGTAATAGCCCTGCCCGTGCGCGATGGTGGCGCGCTGCTCGTAGAAGTTGACGAAGCGGTCGTGATACATGAAGTCGAAGACCTTGTCGAGGATATCGTAGTTCTCCTCGGTATCGAAGTCGAGGATCGGGTAGTCGTATTCGTCACGGACGGTGAAATGGCCCTCGCCGCCCATGAAGAACGCCATCACGACGTCGTCCGCGCCGAGGAAGGCGGAGATATCGTCGTCGGGATTGACCTCGCCGTCACCGTTCAGGTCGGCGTTGTAGCCGTCCATCAGGTCCAGCATCTCGTCCATCGTCCAGCTTCCGCTGCGGACGAGCTCGTACAGGTCCGGCATTTCGAGGTCGCGCACCAGCACCTTGTTGAAGGCGAGCGCGGCGGTCGCGTTCTTGTCGTTGATCGTCGTGTCGGAGGTCATGAGGAACAGATGACCCGCGAACGAGAACATCTCCTGCACGCTCTGGTCCCAATACGGCTTTTCGAGATTGACGTAAGGGATCGCGCTGTAATCGAGCAGGTTGCCCTCGACCATGACGCGGGGCGCGTCGGCGATGCGCAGACCGACCAGATCGTACGGGTCGTCCGAGGTCGTGACCGCGGCGCGGATCTTGGTGATCATGTCGTTGTAGTCCAGCTCGTCCAGCGAAAATTCCATGTCGTACTTTTCCTGAAGACGCTGGTTGCGGATGAAGACCTCGTCGTTGATCGGCTCGCCGGTCTCCTCCTCCACGTAAAGGTCGGTCCCGTGGATCGCCCAGCCGGGGACGAACCAGTGCAGCATATTCAGGGTCCTGCCGTCAAAGGTCAGGTCGGGAAGATCCGCGGTGATCCGCTCCTCGGTCACCTCTCCCCCGGTGCCCGGGGCAGCGGTCTCCTTCACGTCCCCGCCTCCCGACACGCAGGAGACCAGAGTCAGAAGAAACAGGATCGCGCATACCGCGCGCAGAAACGTTTTTTTCATAATCGTCAGTCCTTTCCAAACAATTTGTTGCAATAACAGATTACCATACTTCCGCCGAAAAGTCAAGAGGGGGACGCGGGGGAAGCGGGGAATGCGGTGTCCTTTCTCTGAGAAAAACAGGTTCGCCGGAGATGAGCCGAACGGTAAGGCGGAGCCGCGCCCCGTCACCGTAGGGCGGGGGCTTGCTCCCGCCGCCGAACGTATCCCGATCCGTAAGGCGCAGCCGCGCATCCACTCCGTACGGCGGGGGCTTGCTCCCGCCGCCGCCTCGAACGCGTACCGATCCGTAAGGCGCAGCCGCGCTATCATACCGTAGGGCGGGGGCTTGCTCCCGCCGCACCTCGTTCTCGTCCCGATCGCAAAGGCGGAGCCGCGCATCCACCCCGTAGGGCGGGGGCTTGCTCCCGCCGCCACCTCGAACGCGTACCGATCCGTAAGGCGAAGCCGCGCCTCGTGTCCGTAGGGCGGGGGCTTGCTCCCGCCGTCATCTCGAACGCGTACCGATCCGTAAGGCGAAGCCGCGCTTCGTGTCCGTAGGGCGGGGGCTTGCTCCCTCCGCCACCTCGAACGCGTACCGATCCGTAAGGCGAAGCCGCGCCTCGTGTCCGTAGGGCGGGGGCTTGCTCCCGCCGTCATCTCGAACGCGTACCGATCCGTAAGGCGAAGCCGCGCTT
>JAZLIW010000135.1:0-11291 GCA_045617585.1 Eubacteriales bacterium | reverse complement strand
ATCGTTCATTCCGATCTGCTGCTCGGCTATCTGCGGCAAACGTATCCCGGCCTCTGCTTCACCTCGACGACGACGAAGGTGCTGACGGATTTTTCGGACTTCCGGAAGGAAGCGGAGCGGGAGGAATTCCGCTTCGTCGTTCCCGACTTCCGCCTGAACCGGGCGTACGACGTGTGGAGGACGCTGTCGGCGGGGCTGAAACGCAAAGTCGAGTTCTTATGCAACGAATGCTGCGACGTGAACTGCAGGGCAAGAAAAGCCTGCTATGAAAGCGTCAGCCGGAAGACCCTCGGAGAGGCGAACGCGGATTTCCGCTGCACCGCACCCGGTGCGTCACGCGGATACCGCTTTTCCGAGGCGATGAAGAACCCGGCGTTTCTCGGCCCGGAGGAGATCCGGGAGATCCTCATGCCGATGGGCTATACCGAATTCAAGCTTGAGGGGCGCGGTCTCGGCAGTGCCGTCGTGCTGGAGATCCTTTTATGGTACCTGGTCCGCCCGGAATACCGCCTTCGCGTTCGCGAGGAGATCTATCTGGACAGTATGCTGGACCTTTTCTGAATCGCTTTCTGCGGCGGCTGTACTGAGCGGCTGCCGCTTTTTTTATTCTCCGCCGTTCTTTTTTTCGGGACAGCGCATAGGCTATCGGAAAAAGGAGGGCGTATGCTTTCGTTTCTGAATGAGAGGGTATTCGGTCCGGCGCTTCCGCTTTTCCTGATGGGGGCGGGGCTGTACCTTGCGCTGCGGCTCGGGCTGTTTCCGGTCCTTCATCCCGTCGCGGCGCTGAAGGGGATGCTGCCGGAAAAGGGAAGCGGCTCGCTGCGTGCGATGGGGACCGCGCTTGCCGGGACGCTCGGCGTCGGGAATATCACCGGGGTCGCGGCGGCGATCACCGCGGGAGGCGCGGGAGCGGTCTTCTGGATGTGGGTCTCCGCCCTGTTCGCCTGCTTCGTCAAATACGCGGAGGTGGTGCTTGCCCTCCGCTACCGGACGAAGCAGGGGGCGGGTGCGCCGTATTATCTGCGGGACGGACTCGGGGCGGGGAAGCTCGCCTGCTTTTTTTCCGGGGTCCTGCTGCTCGCGAATTTTACGGTCGGCAGTCCGGTGCAGGTCTACGCCGCGGCGGAAGCGATGAAAGGTTCCTTCGGGGTCCCTCCCGTTCTGACCGGGGCGGTCATGGCGCTGCTCGTGTTCTGCGCCCTTTGCGGCGGGGAAAAGCGGATCACGGCTCTGACCTCCGTGCTGATCCCGGTCCTTGCGGGCGGATATTTCCTCCTTTCGGCTCTGATCCTGATCCGGTACCGGGAGAGACTGCCCGGTGTCCTGCACGGGATCGTGACTGACGCGCTGACGCCTGCTGCCGGAAGGAGCGGGATCGGCGGGTTTCTCCTGTCCCGCTCCCTCCGCTTCGGCACCGCGCGCGGCGTTCTGTCGAACGAGGCGGGCTGCGGGACCGCGCCCTTCGCACATGCCGCGGCAAATACGAAAAGCCCCGCGAAGCAGGGGCTTTTCGGGATCGCGGAGGTGGTCACGGATACGCTGATCCTCTGCACGGTGACGGCACTCGTCCTTCTGCTTTTTCCGGAGCTGATCGGGACGGCAGACCCGGCGTCACTTGCCTCACTGGCATACGCCAAAGGAGCGGGAAGGGCAGCGGGAATGCTTCTCTCACTCTCCTGCGCCGTTTTCGCGTACGCCTCGGTGATCGCCTGGGGGTATTACGGTACGGCGGCGCTGACCTTTCTCGGATATAAAAACAGCGCGGTCACGGTCTATCGGACCGCAAGCGCGCTGTTTTGTGTGATCGGTGCCGTGATCGCACCCGCCGCAGTATGGGAACTGGCGGACGCGTCCGTTTCGGTGCTGACGTTTCTCAACGTCGGCGGCGTCCTGCTTCTGACCCCGGAGGTCAGGCAGGAGACGGTACGGTATTTCAGAGAGGATGAACGATCGGGGTCCCGACCGAGACTGCAAACGCCGCTTCATCCTCCGCGGTGAAAGGAACGAGACGGGAATCGTCTCTGACCCACTGCGGCTGCACGGGCTGTTCGTCCCCGGCGCGGAGCAGCTCCACGACGTCGGATACGACCGCGCTCGCGGTGGGAAGCCTGCCGGCACCCTTGCCGTAGAAGAGCAGATCGCCGACCGTGTTGCCGTGGACCATGATGCCGTTGAAAACGTCGTCGATATGGGAGAGCGGGTTGGAAGCGTTGACAGCGCAGGGAGAGACCGAAAGGGCGATCGTTCCGTCGTCGTGCCGGACGGCTCGTCCGATCAGCTTGACCGAGGCGCCCGATTCGTTTGCGCGGGCGACGTCCTCCGCGGTGACGCGGGTGATGCCCTCGCAGGCGACCTTTTCGAACGGGATCATCACGCCGAAGGCAACGGCGGCAAGAATGCAGATCTTGCGGCAGGCGTCGTGTCCCTCGACGTCCGCGGTGGGATCCGCCTCAGCGTAGCCCAGCTTCTGCGCGGAAGCGAGCGCGTCGGCAAAGGAGGTGCCTTTATCCCGCATTTCGGTCAGGATATAGTTGGTCGTTCCGTTGAGGATCCCCTCGACGGCAGTGATCCGGTTCCCGGCAAGGGCGTCGCCTGACATGGGGCGCAGGATCGGGATCCCGCCGCCGACGCTTGCCTCAAACAGATAGCGGACCTTTTTCTCCCTGGCAAGGGCGAGCAGCTCGGGACCGCAGTCCGCGACGACCGCCTTGTTGGAGGTGACGACGTTTTTCCCGGCGAGGAGCGCCGCCTTCGTGAAATCGGAAGCGGGATGGACGCCCCCCATCATTTCACAGACGACTTTCACTTCCGGGTCGGAGAGGATCGGGGCGATGTCGTGTACCACGCGGTCGGCGAGCGGATGCCCGGGAAAGTCGCGCAGATCGAGAATATAAGCGATCTCGATCTCGTCCGGGAGGAGCGCGGAGAGCTTATCGCGGTTCATCGTGAGAACATCCGCGACCCCCTGTCCTACGGTACCGAAGCCGAGAATGGCGATCTTAAACATATTCATACCTCATTTTAATGCATTTGTCTGCATATTATAGCATCTTTTTTCCCTGATTTCAATAGTTTTATGAAGAAATGTCAAGTTTTCGGGAAAAACGCTTGACAAAGAAACCGGGGTCAGATATAATAAATCTATCACCGCGGCTTGCCGTCGGAAAGAAGAAAGGAAGCATCCCTTTTGGGGCATCCCTGAAGGGATTGGGGAATGAAAATGTTCGAAACCATCAAGAATATTCTGATCGAAGAAATGCAGGTCAAGGAAGAGGATATCACGCCCGATGCGGAACTGATCAACGATCTCGGGATCAACTCTCTGGAACTGGCAGATATGATCCTGATCTGCGAGGAGCGTTTCAGCATCGAGATCAAGGACGAGGACATCCATAAGTTCGTCACCGTCGGCGACGTCGTGGAGTACCTGAAGGAAGCCACCGGCGAAAACTGATCGCCGCTATCCGTTCGCGCACCATACGCACCGTCCGGGGTTGGATCACGTAAGTGAGACAGCCCCTTATTTTCGGGAGGAGACCTGAAATGGATTTTGGCAAAATTGCGCTCTGCGTCCTGCTGGCGGCAGCCGCCGCGGTCATCGTCGTGCTGATCATTCTGTCGGTACGGAAGAGCGTGAACCGCAGGAAGGCGGAAAAACTGATCGAAAACGGAAAACGCGACCGTTTGCTGATCTACCGGGCGGTCCGAGCCGCGTATCCCGGCGCTGCCGTTTTCCGTGATCTGAAGATCCCGGTGATGAGGGCGGACGGAACGAAGGCGACGATCCGTTCCGAGCTGACCGTCGTCGGCAAAAGCGGGATCACGCTGATCACCTCTTATCCGTACGGGGGCAAGATCGACGATCCCTTTCACGGGGATTGGGTCTGCTACGGCGGGGAGACGCCGCTTTCCTTCAGGAATCCTCTGGAGCGCGGAAACGGCCTTGCGGGTGCTGTCAGCCGCCTGATGAGCCGGAATGGGCTGAACAATTTTCCCGTGACGCCGCTCGCTGTTTTTCTCGGGGAACATCTGTATTTCAATCACGAATCCGACCGCGTCCTGCGCCTCGATCAGCTTCTGGACCGGCTGGACGGGATCGCCTCCGACAGTTTTCTGTCCGCACCGGAACGCCGGGCGGCGGAAAAGGTCCTGTCCTCGCTTCCCGCGGAACGGCAGGCTGCTCCGAAGAACTGAAGACCGCGACTGAAAAAAACAAAGGACCGTGTCTGCCCGTGCGGCGGGACACGGTCCTTTTTCCGTCCGGCGATGAACTCAACCGTCGTTCTGCCAACCGGAGGTTGAAAACGGTTGACATTTTTGACGGTTAGGAGTAGGATAACATCAGAAGTGAAGGAGACAAAATGATGATTACGATCAACGGAAAAAAGAATTCCGCGCTTGTTTATACCGACCGCGCGGACAAAGAAACGGTGCGGCAGATCGAGCGGATGCTATGCCTTCCGGCGCTGGCGGACGCGAAGATCCGGATCATGCCGGATGTTCACAAGGGGCGCGGCTGCGTGATCGGCTTCACGATGACGCTTCCCGCAAGCCGGGTCGTCCCGTCGTTCGTCGGCGTGGATATCGGCTGCGGGATCACGGCGGTCAGGCTGGATGCCGGGGAGATCGATTTCGCGGCGCTCGATCAGATCGTCCGTGAGACGGCGGGACGGGGAACGAGGGAGGAAGCGTCTCCGCTTCTTTCCTCCGCCGGATTGGATAAACTGTACTGCCGTAAGGAGATCGACGCCGGCCGCGCGGCGCTTTCTCTCGGGACGCTCGGCGGCGGGAATCACTTCATCGAGGCCGACCGGGACGAGAACGGCGCGCTGTGGCTGCTGATCCATTCCGGGTCCCGCTCTCTCGGAAACGACGTGTCGCGGTATTACCAGAGCCGCGCGTATCAGGAAAGCCGCGCGGACGCGCACCGGGAACAGAAGCGCCGCTATCTCGAGGACCGGGACGAGACCGGGGAACGGATCAAGGCGGTCCGGCGGGAGAAACAGGCGGGGATCCCCGTCGGATACGAATATGCCTGCGCCGAGGGAAAGACGTTCGACGAATATCTCCACGATCTTGCGATCGCGCAGAACTACGCCTCCCTGAACCGGAAAGCGATCGCGGGAGAGATCCTTTCCCGTCTCGGGGTCCGGGCGGTCGATACCGTGGATACGGTTCACAATTATATCGACACGGCGTCAAGGATCCTTCGCAAGGGCGCCGTCTCTGCAAGGCAGGGAGAACGGCTGCTGATCCCCTTCAATATGCGGGACGGCGCGGTCCTCTGCGTCGGCCGCGGCAATCCCGCGTGGAACTTCTCCTCGCCGCACGGCGCCGGGCGGGCGTGCAGCCGTTCGGACGCGCGGCACGCGTACACGGAGGAGCAGTTCTTGCGGGAGATGGAGGGCGTTTGGTCGACCTCGGTCGGAAAGGACACGATCGACGAATGCCCGATGGCGTACAAGTCGCCCGACCGCATTCTGCCGTGGCTTGACGAGACCGCGGAGGTTGTGCTCACGATGCGTCCGGTGTATAATTTCAAAAAGGGCGGGGCGGAGTGACCCGAAAAAAGAGGCAGAGCGTACGGAAGGCGCTCTGCCTCTGCTGTTGTTATCGGATCAATGCAGGACGACGTCGCCCGCCTCGACGGAGGGGGTGAAGATGGACGCCGCCTGTTTGTCTGTCAGCTCGATGCCGAAGGCGTCACGGTAGTATTTCACGACCTCCGCCGTGATATCGATATCCGCAAAGCGGTCGGGATATGCCTGCTTTGCGAGCCAGAGGAGGGTGACGGGGGTATCGGCTCCCGCGGTGTAGCTGCGGTAGAGCCCGAGCGGCATTTTTCGGACGCTGCGGTCCTTCACTGCTTTGAGCTCGCTCCAGTCGGCACTGCCGATCCTGTTTTCATACAGATCGTCGGGGACCGCCTTCGTGAAGTTGGTGATGAAGATCAGGGAAGGATCAAAACGGTAGATCTCCTCCATCGTGACCGGGATCGTGTTGCTGCGCGGGAGTTCCGCCGCCACGTTGACCGTTCCGATCGTTTCCGCCCACCACTGACCGAAGCCGGAGGTCATGAGGGTCGTATCGCTGTACTGAAACAGGAAAAACGCGCGCTGCCGCTCGTTTTCCGGGATATCCTTCGTGCGTTCCGTGACCAGAGCGAGGGCTTCGTCCGCGTAGGCACGGACCTTATCCGCGCGTCCGTTTCCGGGGAAGATCTGGTCGAACAAAAGGATCCATCGGTTCAGCGTCTCGATCGCGTCGAACTGCCACTTGCTCGCCGAAACGGCAACGGCGGCAAAGCCCGCGGAACGGAGCTGCTCTCCGAGGGCGGAAGAGCCTGCGCTGTAAAAGACGACGTCCGGTTCCAGCGCGGCAAGCTCCTCCATATTGACGCTGCTCCCGTTCAGAAAATCGGTCTTCGCGTTCAGGATGGCGGGATACAACTCCCCGAGCAGACCGTTTTTCGCGGCGCTGAGGCTGGCGGAGGGGATCCCGACCAGCTTCTCTGCCGAGTCGAAGAAGACGGTGAGCACGGAGGGAAGGGGAAAGATGTCGCACACGACGATGCGGTCGATCCTGTCCGGAACAGAGACCTCGATATCGAGGTGGTCCGTGATCTTGTGAGTCCCTGCGGGTCCGGCTTTTTCGCCTTCTGAGCATCCTGCCAGCGCAAGGAGCAGCATGGCAGTGACGAGCATCAGGCTCAAAATACCTTTTGCTTTCATGATGGGGTTCCTTTCTTTTTTTACGGGCATTGCCCGGGATTGACGTACGGGGAGCGGCGTTCAGCGTTTTCCGTCCTTCGGCTCCGCGTCTGTCACGGAGAGCGGGATCACGGTCTCGAAGGAGCCGCGGGGCGTCTCCGCTCTTCCGATCACCGCTTCCACGCGGAACGCGGCGCGCAGGGTCTTGTCGGTGAGGATCTCTCCGGGCGTGCCGAAGAGCCCGCGCCCGTTCGTCAGGAGCAGGGCACGGTCGGCAAGACGGAGGGCGTGGTCGGGGTAATGGGTATTGAAAACGCAGGTGATCCCGCGTCCGGTCAGTTCTTTGACGACCGAGAGGATGAGAAGCTGATTGCGGAAATCGAGGTTGGATTCGGGCTCGTCGAGGATCAGCAGCTCCGGATCGGAGACGAGGGCGCGGGCAATCAGGACCATGCGCTGTTCTCCGCCGCTGATCTCGTCGCAGTGCCGCCCGGCAAGGCGGGAGATCCCCACCGCTTCGAGCGCCTTTTCCACTTTGGCACGTTCCTTCGTGCCGGGGATCCCGAAGGGACCGAGCGAACCGCTCAGTCCGAGCAGGACCGAATCAAGGACGGTATAGGAGACCGGGAGACCCGACGCCTGCGGGACGTAGGAGACGCGC
Source organism: Eubacteriales bacterium (assembly GCA_045617585.1). Taxonomy (GTDB): domain Bacteria; phylum Bacillota; class Clostridia; order Oscillospirales; family CAG-272; genus CAKRZE01. The sequence continues at coordinate 3,920 of JAZLIW010000135.1, read as the reverse complement.
TTCCAGAATTCCCGCTCTCCGAGGGAACGGATATCGGTCCCATCGAGATATCCGGCGCCGGTCCGCCACGGGAGCAGTCCGGCGACGCAGCGCAGAAGCGTGGTCTTTCCCGCACCGTTTGCGCCGAGGACGGCGACGAGTTCGCCCGCGCCGGCACGGAAGGAGATCTCTTCAAAGAGCAGTTCTCTGCCGCGATAGGCAAAGGAGCCGTTTTCGACGGTCAGCGTCACAGTCTCCACCCCCTTGATCTGCGCATCAGCAGGATAAAGAAGGGAGCGCCGACGAGGGCGGTCAGGATGGAGACCGGCAGCTCCGCTGCGGTCAGGGAACGCGCGGCGGTATCGACCGCGACCATGAAGGCGGCGCCGAGCGATACGGAGGCGGGGAGGAGCACCGTATGATTGCTGCCGTATTTCATGCGGCAGATATGCGGGATCAGCAGCCCGACCCAGCCGACCTGTCCGCACATGGAAACGCAGGAGGCGGTGATCAGCGTTGCCGCCGCCGCGGTGACAAGCCGCAGTTTTCCGATCCCGACGCCCGCCGCGCGGACCTCGTCCTCCGGGAGAGGGAGCAGATTCATGCGCCAACGCAGCAGAAGGAGGATCCCGATGCCGATCAGGATGGCGGGCGCGCCGATCAGGAGCGTGCGGTAACTCGCGGCATTGAGGCTGCCCATCAGGAAGAAGGTGATCGCGGGCAGCTCGGACTCGGTATCCGCCGTGAATTTGACGAGGGAGATCAGGGAAGAGAAGAGGGAACCGATCATGATCCCGGAGAGGACCACGGTGCCGAGCCCCCGTCCCCTGCCGCTCCCGGCGAGCCAGGTGAGCAGGACCGCCGCGATGCCGAAGAGAAACGAGGTGATCTGCACGCCGATCAGCCCGAAGCCGAGCAGCAGCCCGAGCGCGGCGCCGAAGCCGGAGCCTCCCGCGACGCCGAGTGTGTCCGGCGTGGCGAGCGGATTGGCGAACAGACTCTGGAAGGCGCATCCCGCTGCCGAAAGTCCCGCGCCCGTCAGCAGCGCGAGCAGGATGCGCGGCAGACGGAGATTGCAGACCGTGATCCGGGTCAGCCCCGGCACGCGTTCTCCGCCGGTGATCCCGTCGAGCAGCGCTCCCCCGACCTCCGCGGGCGTGAGGGCGATCCGCCCGATGCAGAGGCAGATCAGGGAGACGAGGATCGGGAGAAGCAGGAGGAAGAGCCGGGAAAGGGCCGTGCGGGAAACGCTTCCCGCCATTTTTTCGTTCATTCCGTTCATGCGGGATCCTTCGTGATCACGGGCGAGTAGGTCGCCTTGGAGGTGATGCCCGGCAGTTTTCCGATCCTGCCACAGAGCGTGTTGATGCGGTCGGGCGCCGCGTCGATCGCGACGCTGATGACGTAGATCCCCTTCTTGCGGTAGGGGATGCCCATACGGCCGATGATCTCGTCGCCGTATTCGTGCAGGATCGCGTTCAGCGCCTCGACCGAATCCCGGTCCTCCACGATGATCGAGAGAAGTGCGACTCTCGTTTCCATATCAGTTTCCTCTCTTTTCTTCGGTTTATACCGTCCGGACGAAAAAACACGTCCCGAAGGACGCGCATACAAGCCGGGGCAGGCGCCCCGGAAAAAACGTATGACGTATCTTTCGCCTCAATCGGTATTTCGGTGTCAGATCATTGTTCCGGAACAGTATAGCACGGTTTTCCGTTCTTGTCAAGTGGGCGCTTTTTTTCGTCTTCTCTTGACTTTATTCCGCCGGAATGGTATACTGAAAAAAACGGTGAGAAGAGGTGCGGCAAGATGGCGTTTACGGTTCCCGACAGGGTCGTGACCTACGGCAGCGGGAAAAACGCGGTCACGGTCAACGTGAAGATCATTCCGGACGGCGCGGTCTCCTGCAAGGACCAGTGCGGCCACGTGAAAACGGGCGATCCGGTCAAGGAAAACGAAAAGCTGAACGACGGGACGGGGAAACCGAAGGGGATCACGGTCCATAATACGCCCGACATCCGGGCGGCAGAGGGAACGGACCCCGCGGAGCAGTACCAGCGCGCCACGTATCCGAACTGCAATATGCGCGGCGTCGCGGTCCATTACTGGGTCTGGCACGACGTGATCTGGCAGCAGCTCGACGACGGGGAACAGGGCTGGCACGCGGCGGACGGCTCCTCCAGACGGACCGATCACCGCGGCGGACTGACCGGCGGCAACGTGGATACGATCTCGATCGAGTGCATCGGCTCCGATCCGGAATCGGAGGAGACGCTGACCCGCCTCGCTGCGTGGCTCTGCCGGAAGCACGGTCTCGAGCCGCTTCTCGATGTCTATACGCACAATTATTGGATGCACGGCGGCGACCGCTTCTTTGAAGGGGTCGGAAAGAACTGCCCGTACTATATCCTTCCGCATTGGGGGGAATTTCTGAAAAACGTTGACGCCGTATGGCGTGAGATCGGCAAGGAGGTGCTTCCGTCGTGAAGCTGTCAACCACACTGAACCTGTTTATCCTCGATTCCGACCGGGGAATGCGCCCGTATTACGACGAGATCCGGAACTATAAGGAGCTCGGCTTCGATTCCCTCGACTTCATCCTCTGCAACGCGCTCGGCAAAAACTCGCCGCTGCGCCGGGACGACTGGATGGACTTCGGCAAGCGGATCGCCGAATTCTCCGAAATGATCGGGATCGACTATTATCAGTCCCATCTGCCGTATTACAATTTCGCGTATCAGGGCAGAGACCCCGACCGGGACGAGATGATCCGCCGCTCGGTCATCATGGCGGGGATCGTCGGCTCCAAATGGACCGTGACCCATCCCGCGACCGACTACGATCTGCCGTCGACCGCGGATTCCTTCCGGAAAAACTACGATTATTTCGCACCTTACGTCGAGCTCGCGGAGAAGAACGGCGTCGGCGTCGCGTTCGAGAATATGGCGGACTTCCGTGAACCGCCGTTCATGCCGTGGTATTGCGCGCACACGGAGGAGCTGATCGGACTGTGCGACAGCTACGGGAGCAATACCGGGATCTGCTGGGACTTCGGTCACGCGAACCTCGTTTATCCCGACCAGAATCCCTGCCTGCGCGAGGTCGGCAAGCGGCTGAAGGCGGTACACGTGCACGATAACTGGGGGCAGGACGACAATCACCTCCCCGTCTTCTTCGGCAGCGTTCAATGGGAACCCCTGATGCACACGCTCGTTGAGATCGGCTACGAGGGTCTGTTCAGCTTCGAGGTCAAGCGCATCCCGTGGACGCTTCCGCTCGAAATGCGCAACGCCCAGTGGAGGTACGTCCGCACCTCGGGCGAATATCTGCTTTCCCTGATCGGAGAATGACATGAGATGGGAACATTCAAGCGGTGCCGTTCTCTATTCCGTCCTTGACGGGGAGATCAGGTACGTGCTGGTCGAGGAGCGCGGCGGTCACGTCGGCTTCCCGAAGGGCCATATCGAGCCCGGAGAGACCAACCGGGAGACTGCGCTGCGGGAGATCTTCGAGGAGACGGGCATCCGTGCCGCCCTCGTCTTCGACGGCGTCTCCTATACGATCGAGTATCCGCTTTCGCGCAATACGCGCAAGGACGTCACGTATTTTATCGCCTCGTTTCCCCCGGATCAGACCCCGTTCCAAAACGACGCCGAGATCAAAAGCGTTCTCTTCCTCCCCTTCGGAGAGGCGATGGAGTGCCTCACCCACCGCAAGGCCCGGGAGATCCTGACCGCCGCGGACCGCATGATCCGCGAAAACGCCGAACAATAAGCAGAAAGCCCCGACCCGGCATCATTCTGATGCGCCCCCTGTCAAGTAGACAGACGAAAAAACAAAAACTATATTGAATTGCGATTGAATTCCGCCCCTGCTGCGCAGCAGGGGCGGAATTTTTCACGCGGCGAAAGCCGCATGGAATTCCATCGGCGTCTTACATT
>JAZLIW010000134.1:0-55057 GCA_045617585.1 Eubacteriales bacterium | reverse complement strand
GCCCCCACGAGAACGGCGGCGTTTTTCAGAGAGAGCCAGACGTGTTCGTCGTATTCGACTTCTTCCTCGTGATCGTGTTCCTCTTCGTCATGCTCATGCTCTTCGGCTTCCATACCTTCCTTGATCTCCTCCTCCTTGACGGCATCACCAAGCACGTCGAGCAGGTCGATCACGACCATATCCTTGTTGGTCGCTTCTTTCAGCGCGTCCTCCACCCATTCGTCGGATTCGCCGCCGACATAGATAAAGAGGTCACACCGGGAAATTTTAATAATATCGTCCGCAGTGGGCTGAAAGCTGTGCAGATCAACACCGTTGTCAAGAAGCATGGTCACGTCGGCGTCTGCCGCTTTGTCGCCGAGGATGTTCATTACCCAGTCGTATTCCGGGAAGATGGTAGTCACAATGGAAAGCTTTTCATTTTTGTTGCCGGTGTTGTTCCCGCAACCGGTGAGAATGCCCGCAAGCATCATGACGGTAAGCAGGATGGAAATAAGTTTTTTCATAAAAAATAAACCTCCGAATCAAATTAGAAACTGAAAACAGGCGCAAAAAAACAAGGAAGCGGCAAACGCCGATAGGCCTATCCGGGAAAGGATAGACTACTCCCTTGTATCATAAGTTCTGATTTAATCCGAAAGTTTCACCTTGAGAGAAACAGGGGTGGAAATATGGGCTTGGTTCCGAATAGAGGAAATACCGCGTAAAACGCAAAGAAGTGCCGCCCCGAAAAGGACGATCGTGACGGCAATCAGTACGATCTGCCGCAGGAAGGTTTCGCAAATCGCGATCTCGGCACAAATCGGGCATTCGTCCTCGGAACAATCATGGCCGGATTTACAAATGATAAACAGTTCGGAAAACAGCATGGCAAAAAGAAGCAGAATTGCCGCAACAAGCGCAAGACCGCGATAGCTTTTTTTCATGCCGTTCACCCCACTTTCCGTCTTCGTTTTTTATTGTTTTTGACAAGCCGCGCACAGACCGATCAACACGTTTTCGGTTTGATCAAGGCAAAATGAATCTTCCTTTTGCACGTTCCGAATTAACGCTTCGGCTCCGGAATGGTTCATGTGGATCATCTTCCCGCACTTCTTGCAGGAAAGGTGGATGCATCCGGCGCATTCATCCGCGTCCGCGTATCGGTAGGACACTTCACGGCTTCCTGCTCGCTGAAACCGAGAGATCTTCCCTTCGGATTCAAGGGCGGCAAGATTTCGATAGATCGCGCTGATGCTGATACTTCCGTCACCGAGCGCCTCCACGATTTGCGAGGCGGAGAAGCCCTCATCCGCGTGAGCGGACAGAAAATCCAATAAAATTTTCCGTTGCTTCGTTGAATACCGTGCCATACCGCCCTCCCAATTTGCGATTCATTCGCAAATTATTGTATCATAGTCCGATAGCTTTGTCAATACAAAGCCATCCTCGGATACAAAGAATTAACAAGAATTAACAAGAGAATTAACAAGAGAATTAACACCCTAAATTCCCACCGAATTATCACATACAAAATCACAGGGGATATCAAGTTTGTCAAGGATATCCCGGATCGTTTTGGTCGGAGGATTGATGAGTCTCGGATTTACCGCGGTGCCGATGTCGATGGTTTTGAGTTTATCGAGTTCCAAAAGCACCTTTTTCATTGGAAGATCCACATCGGAAAGCCGATTCACCATATAGGAGCGTACGATCAGTGCAAGGAAGGACACAAAAATCTTCCCGTGCAGGACTTCCGGATTATGCGTGCGGACACGTTTGAAATCAAGTCCGTTTTTCAGATTGTCAAAGTTCTTTTCCACCATATCCCGACGGCGGTAGATATCAAGGATCTCCGACGTCGTTTTTTTGAAATCTGTTTCTGCGATCAGGAAGAAGCCGCAGCGTCCGAGTTCTTCGTCGATCGCCTGGTTATTTCTCGTATATCCGAGTTTCCCGTCCTTTGATCGGTTGATGAAAAAGTATTTGTCATAATGCAGTTTTCTGTCCGGCGGCTCCTCCATATGAGCAAGGTCATTTTCCTGCCGGTCAAGAAGCTCATACAATGCTTCACTCTCATGAAAGGCCTTTTCGGGATCATAAAAAATATGGACGTTCATACGGAAACCGAGTTCCGTACACTCCGCTTTCATGCCGTAAAGGTGCTTATTACCGATCCTGTTCTTTGAAACATTGACAAGCTCCGCTCTGTGTTTTCCGATCAGTTCATGACAGTATTTCAGACTTCCCGGCAGGGCGATCACGAAGCGGTGTCCTTTTTCAACGAGAAGCCGCAGGTTTTCCGCGGAATAAAAGCCTCTGTCCATGACATATCGGATCTTTTCGCCGTTTATGAATTTGTTGTCCTCCGTCATATAGGCAAGGTGCGTTCTATCGTTGATGCTTCCCGGATAAACTCTGTAATACAGAGGCAGTCTGCTTTCTTCTCCGTAATACATGCCGAGATTGATCTGCGGCAGCTTCTCCTTATCCCGATTATACCCCCATTCGGCATCCGGTATATTCTTTCCGTATGTGGAAATGCTTGTTACGTCGTATGCGATATATTCATTCTGCTTCATTCGCTTCATCCATTCGCGCAGGAACAGAAGCATATCTTCTTCCCGCATTCCCGAAAACAGTCTTGAACATTCCGCGTCACTCAGAACGCCGTTTAGTGCGGTTCTGTGTGTTTCCGTATACTCGTCGATATAATATATGACGTTTCCTTCGCTGATCATATACTGAGCGACCGTCAGAATCTGCTTATACTGCTCCGGAAAATACTTTTTCAAATCTTTTTCGATCCCGTATTTCTTTATGATCTCCGAAAACGCATAATATACCCCATGATCCCGGATCGCTCCCTGCATCGGCTGCGGCTGTTTCAGATATATTTCATAATAATTCCGGTTCGGGATCAGCATTCCCGTCGCTTCATCATATCTCCCGATGGACACTCTGTCACATGTCGGCTGTCCTTTTTCATTCCGATATACCGCAGTTGCGTAATAGAGATAGATTTTATCCCCCATCCGTCTTTTCACCGCTCCGTGTTCCGGTACCGGTACTTTCACTTCCCCATTCAGTGCCATATCCGCCTCCGAAATCATTCTTATTGTATATTTCTATTATATCATACTTCTCCCAAAAAACAAGAGGTTTCTGCAATTTTCCTCTCTTTTTCTTTGCTTTTCTTCTCTTTTTGCGGCGTATGTGTCTATTTGGCGGGAATTTAGGCTGAAAACCGATTTTTGAAAAAGCAAGGAAAACGGAGAAAAAACGAGAAAAGCCGAGGAAACCCTCGGCTTTTCAGGCGGCATCTTTTTTGGACGCTCAATATGGTTGCGGGGGCGGGATTTGAACCACACGACCTTTGGGTTATGAGCCCAACGAGCTACCAGACTGCTCCACCCCGCGATATGATGTTGGTGCCGGAGACCGGGCTTGAACCGGTACGGGATGTTACTCCCACGGGATTTTAAGTCCCGGGCGTCTGCCAATTCCGCCACTCCGGCACGAGGAACCCCGTTCCTAACAACGTATATATTATAGCACTGTCAGGCCGCTTTGTCAATAGGGTTTCTCAATTTTTTCGGTCGGTTCTTTCGCGGTTTTACGCTTTTTTTCAGCAAAAGCGACTTTTTGTGAGGAACGTGCCGCGCGGAACGCGCTTCAGTCCGTTCGATCCGGCGGGCGAGCGCGCGGATCGCGCTTCGGTTCCGTTCGATCCGGCAGCCGGGCGCGCGGGACGCGCTTCAGTTCCGCTCGATGCGGTAGCCGAGCGCGAGGATCAGCTTCAGCGTTCCGAGGGCGGTATTCCGGTCGTATTCCTTTTCCGCCTCCGGCAGCTCATCGTAGGGCACGAGGCAGGGCGTCGTCTTGTTCGCGTCGTCCCGTTTTTCTCCGTACGTCCATCCGTCGCGGATCCTTGCGCTTGCCCACACCTCGTGGACGTTTTCGGCGATCTCCTCGGTCAGACCGAGCAGTGACTCCGGCAGGACGACGTCGTCCGTGTTTTTCGGTTTCGGCTGATACATTCGTTTTTCTCCTTCCGACCGTTTTTCCGGTCCGGTCTTATCATACGTAAGAAACGCGCGGCGTATACCTGCCGCGCGTTTCATTTTCGGTCCTTCCGTCAGGAATTGGCGCGCAGGATCGCGTCGATCTCGGGTCCGCTCAGATGATCCTTCTGCATCAGTGCCTCCACCAGTGCGTCGACCGCCTTTCTGCCGGCGCCGATCGCCTTGATCGCCTCGTCCATCTTTTCCGCAAGGATCGCGTTTACGGCAGCGCGCACCTGCACGGACAGTTCGCCGTATCTGGCGGATTCGTCGTCGATCACCGCAAGTCCGAACCGGCTGTCCATTCCGAAGGAGCAGATCAGCCGTCTTGCGATCGCGGTCGCCGTGGAAAGGTCTCCGCTTGCGCCGGTCGAGATCCCGTCCTTTTCGCCGTAATAGACGATCTCGGCTGCTCTGCCGCCGAGCGAGGTGCGGATCCTGTTGTTCAGCTCTTCTCTGGTTTCGATCATCTTGCCCTCGTTTTCCGCGTGCTGCATATAGCCGCCGTAGTCTCCGCGCGAGACGATCGTGACGTAAGAGGGCGTTTCGCCGCCCTTCCAGCAAAGATAGGTATGTCCCGCTTCGTGACGGGCAACGCGTACCTGCTGGGCGGCGTCCCAGTTCTTTCTTTCTCCGCCGGTCTTGCTTTCAAAGGACTCTTCCAGGATCGCGTCCGTTACTTTTCCTCCGTTGCTGCGGATCGCGTTCTGAAGCGCGTTTTCAAGGACCGTTTCCAGATCTGCCGGGCTCATCCCGGACGAACGTGTCGCGATATTTTCGATCGCGTCATCCGTCAGGGTGTCGAACGCCTTGCGTCCCTTCTTCTTTTCATGAAGGAGCCGGACTCTTTCTTCATGATTCGGAAGGTCGACGTAGATCTGATGGTCGAATCTGCGCAGCAGCGCGGCGTCCAGACTCTTGGGAGTGCCCGGCTTTACGTCAAAGTTGGTTGCCGCCATGACGAATACCGGCTTTTTCGACTCGCTCCGGAAGCCGTCCATCTGCGCGAGAAGCGTCGTCAGGACGTCCTCGCCGTTGGCCGAGGCGTGTTCACCGCCCTTGCGTTCCTTGGCAACGGCGTCAATCTCGTCAATGAACAGCACGGCAGGCGCGTATTTTCTCGCGATGCGGAAAAGCTGCTTGACCTTCTCGTTGCCTTCTCCGACCCATTTGGAAAGGAACTGGCTGCCCGTGGTCGAAATGAAGGTGACGTCCGCCTCGTGCGCGAGCGCTTTGGCCAGCATCGTTTTACCGGTCCCGGGAGGGCCGTACAGGAGCACGCCGCGCGGCGGTCTCCCGCCGATTTCGGCATACCGCTTCGGATTGTGCAGATAATCGACGAAATCCCGCAGCGCGTCCTTTGCGTTTTCCGCGCCGATCACCTCTTCAAACGTGGTGTCCGGTCTGGAAATGCCGCTCAGGATATTTTTGGAATCCTCCGCGTCCACCGCGGTGGCCATTTCGAGATCGAACAGCGTGATCTCCGCGGTCTTTCCGTCCGGAGAGATCTGCTGCTTGGTTTCGTACGTCACGAGCTTGTTGGCTTTTGCCAGCCGGTCCATACTGTTCTGATGATGGAGCTTCGTGCAGAGCAGAGAGAGCTCTTCGGTAAAGGTCTTCATGTCCGACGACACGTTGAGAAGACCGCGGACGCCGAGCCCCTTGAAGGAGACCTCCTCCTCGGCGCTGAAGGACTTCGCGGAGGTCTGCAGCAGATAGACCGTCAGATCTCTGTATTTTTCACGGACCATCCAGAAAAAGTCACGTCCGGCGGAGTCGACGTCCTCCGCGTTCAGGAGCTGTTCGGAGCCGGAACGGATCCCGAACCGGTAATCGATCAGCACCGTCCGGAGATCTCTCTTGTTCAGGATCTTTTTTGCTTCCTCCCCGGTCTGCGCGCCGCAGACGCGGCAGTTCCCGGCATACTTCGCACATTTCTCCACAGTCTCCGCGGAAGCGAAGATCAGGACCTCCGGCGTCTCTTTCCCTTCGTAGAGGGAAAGGATCTCAGGGGCCTTTTCCGGCAATTCCACGCGGAAGCGGATCTTTTCCAGCTTTCCGGTCTCCTTGCCGTCGGAGCTGATCAGGCGGAACAGTTCAAACAGCTCGTTGTTGAAAAACGCCTCGGATCTGGCGCGGATCGTCCGCCCGTCCGCCGCGCCGCCTTCCGCGAACAGAAGCGAGGGATATACGAGCTCGTCGAGCTCGGCGGTGATCCCGATCCGTTTTTTGAAGTTCTCCTGATGGCGGCTGATCTCGGATCTCGAGATATTCAGCAGATCGTACGCTGCCATCCGGTTGAACATCACGACGTTGCCGGACGCAAAGCGGGAGCAGATCGCCGCGGGGAAAAAGGGTTCCCCGGTCTGCGGATTGACGTCGCGCTCCAGCGCTTTCAGGATCACCTTTCTCGGCAGCCCGGAAAAATCACCGGTCTCGGACTCCTCGTACAGCTGCTTCCCGGCGTTGGTCGTCAGGATCACGATCGCGTCTGCAAACGAGACCTCGCAGTCCTTAAATACGTCGTGGACTCTGCCCTTGTCCAGAAGCTGGAGGAACAGATGGATGACGGACAGATGCGCCTTTTCGATCTCGTCGAACAGAACGACGCATTTCGGGTTCTCACGGACGAATTTCGTTACGTTTCCTTCTTTTGCGTTTCTGTACACGCTGTCCGAACCGCAGAATTCCACGGTGGCTTCGTCGTCGGAATATTCGCTCATGTCAAACGGCATGAACGGCAGGCCGAGACGCTTGGCAAGCGTTTCGGCAAGGAACGTTTTGCCGACCCCGGGAGGGCCCGCGAACAGGAAGGTCGCGCGCGGACGCTCGCGGCTGCGGTCCGTCATATCCAGCAGTTCCGCCTGGAACAGGCCGGAGCATACCACGCTGACCGCGTTATCCTGCCCGAAGACGCGGGAGAGAAGATGCTCCCGGATCGATTTGACGTTTTCGGTCAGCCGGTCGATCGCCTCTCTGGAGTCCTTTGCGTCTCCGATCCCGGAGGGAGAAGCGCCGGAGGGTTCCTGCCCGCCCGTCTTTTCGGGCTCTTCTTCCGGTTTTTCGGGATCGGGCTCCGCTCCGAATCCGGGCAGTCCTTCCCTTATCTGGCGCAGAAACTCGTCCGCGCTCGTGCCGGATCTCTGAGAGGAGGCTCCCATCCCCTTGCGGATCGCCTCGCTCGGATCCTTCAGGATGCAGCGGAGCAGATCATCGGGGCGGAGAACGGCGGAACTCATCTTTCTTGCCGCCGATTTTGCGTCGAATAACGCCTTCTGAAAATACACTCCGTCCGACGCGGAACCCGCGGCGCTGACCGCGAGATGGTCCTGCATGGCCTTTTTCATTGCTTCGGGCGTGGTGCCGGCGCTCTCCAGGGCGCTCTTCAGGTTGATCCTGTCCGCCTGTCCGCCAGTGTCCCCGGGGACCAGACCGTCGATATAATCGCAGACCGCGATCATGAAACGCTCGGCAGTCAGCCGCGGCGCACCGCCTCCGTAGTTTTTCGCGTAATCGATCAGAAGATCGAGGAGTTCGCTGTTTTTCAGGTCTTCCATCCCGGATGCTCCTTTTTGTTTCTTTTCGTTTTATTTACTTCCGACCCGGCTGTCTTTGCGCTTCTCCTCCTCGGAGAGAGACGAAAAATCGACCAGATCGTGATGCATTTTACCGAGATCGTTGCGGCTGGACTTCAGCGGGGAACCGCTGTAAACGTAGCCCTCCGAACGCATATACGCGTTCCATCTGCGGTGCTCCAGCGGTTCGATGATCGCCTTTTCTTCCTCGGTCAGATCCTCTTCCGCCTTATCCGCCCCCGGGATCCCGCAGGCGATGCGCGCTCTCATATGGATCGCGGACGCCATGGAGGAACGGTAATTGTACTCAAACTGCCAGAATTCCGGCTCTTTGCCCCACTTCAGGTGTCGTTTCAGGGCGTCCGCCTCCAGACCGGAGTTGAGGATCACCTCCTCCGAGTACGAGGTGACCAGATCGCCGATGCAGTCGATCCGGTAGGGCTGCCCGCGGTAATTCGCCGCGCCGCGCAGCGCCTCTGTCTCCTCCGGGTTGCGGATCACCGCACGGATCACGGGGCTGATCCGCATCCGCTCGAACGTCGTCCTGAGATTTACCGCGATGCGGAGATTATCCGCGTCGGATCCCGCGGAAACGAACGCGTAGGTCACTTTTCCGAGCGAGGCGATCTGACGCGCGAAGGAGGCGGTGTCGGCATCCGCACCGGAGTGGATGCGGATCAGATACTCGGCTTCCCCCTTGACGGAGACGCCGTTATAGTCCGGAGACATCAGTTCCGGGCAAAGGGCGGTGAATCTGTCCTCCGCAAGCGGATCCTTGTCGAAGGCGTCGATCACGATATGGTATCCGTCCATCTGGCAGTACCAGGTCAGTGCCTTGACCATTTCGGTACCGAAGCCGCCGAGACCGACGACGACGGCGTGAACGGTCCTGCTGCCGTCTTCCTCGGGCGCCGCGTTTTCAAACAGTTCGCTCCCGTGCTCGTACAGCGCCAGATGGATCAGGCTGCGGACCTCGCTGACGCGGCGCACGCGCATGGCGACGTCTCCCGGATGCGTCAGGAGCAGCTCACTCTCGGTCCCGGCGGAAAATACGAAAAGGTGAGAATCCGGCACGCTGCCGTACTCGCTCAGGATCCGCAGCGCCTGAGCGATATTCTCGTTCTCGTCGCTGCCGATGGCGAACAGACATAGCTTTGCCGTCGTCTTGTGCATTTTCAGACGCAGCGTGAGGAGGTCGCCCTTGAGGCAGATCGCGCCGATCTTTTCCGCGCACTCCGCAAGCTCGTACGAGTTTTCCTCGTTGTTATCAAATACGTCGGTGAACACGATCACGTCTTTCCCGTGACGGCTGCGAAGGTCCTCCGCGAGGGTGACGGATCTGTCGTTCAGCTCCGAAAATACGTACCAGTCTCTGCCGCGGTACAGTCCCAGCCGGAAATACGCGGAGACGTTGCGGAACAGGGAAGCCACAAAGCCGAAGGTAAAGACCGGGGCAAGCACGAACAGCGCGGAAATGACCGTGGAATACAGCGGCGCGATCCATCCGGCGGACGGACCGACGTGTTCAAGGATCAGCGTCGAATCCGCGTCGATCGTAAAGACCTGGAACGTGCCCTGGATCGCGAACAGGACCGCTTTCAGCCCCCGCAGCTGCGTGCCTGCGCAAACGTCATAAAAGATCGGCAGCAGCAGGACGAACGTCATCAGGAACACGCCCGCGAACACCGCGCGGAACGGCGTCAGAAACGTCCCGGGGATCTTTTTCATTCTTCTGCCCCGGGCGACGGCGATCGCCGTCGCGGCGGCAAGAAGAAATAAAGCGATGCAAAAACATACGGTCCGATTCATAATTCTACCTTTTTCCCTTTTCTATTTATTATAATTTGCGTTTTGCGGACTGTCAAGAGACAGAACGTGTCTTTTGCTTTTTTTGTCCGGCATGACGTTCTCCAGAACGGAGATCATTTTCCGCGCGATCAGCTCCTGCCCCGACCGGTCGGGATGCAGCCCGTCCGCCGTCGGATACCCGCACGTTTCGTCGTACAGATCGATCAGGACGCAGCCTTTTTCCCGGCATACGTCCCGGATCACCTGATCGTAGGCGTTGACCCGTTCTCTTGCGCGCTCCCTGCCATCCGCCGTCTCCGCCTCGGTCAGCATGACCGTGACGCAGAATACCGCGGCGTCCGGATAGGAGGCACGGATCCGGTCAAGCATCAGGGCATAGGCGGCGTCGAACGCGTTTTCTTCCGCCCCGTCCCGTCCGTCCCGCGGTGCGCGCAGGGGGACCCTTCCGCCGCAGTCGTTCGCGCCCATGCAGACGAACACGGCGTCCGGCACCCGTTCCCCGTCCTTCAGATCGCCGATCCTGCGTGCCGAATGTGCGGAGAGGGAAGAGGAACCGGCGGTAAAGCTTCCGGAATACGAGCCGTTGACGCAGAGCGTCCAGCCGAAGCGGCCGAGCACCTTGCCCCACCACATATCGGAGGCGCCGTATATACCCGTTTCTTCCGCCCGCTCCGCGGTATAATAGACCTCGTATCCGTACGGCTGGTATCCGTCCAGCGCGGAGACCGAGTCCCCGAGGATCGAAACGAGCGTGCCGCGCGGCGGTTCTTCTTCCTCCGCCGTGCCGTTCAGGATGCGGATCGCTTTTTCCGCGTCCTCCCCGTCCAGCCCGTGCCGGAGCCCCGAGGTCAGCACGAAGCTGCCGCGCAGGAACCCTTCCTCATACGGACGGTCGTCGAGCACGGCAAACGCTTCCGTTTCCGGGTGCTCTCCGAGCCACGCGGCGATCTCCTTTTCCCGGTCCCCGAGCCGCGGCGTCTTCCCGAAGACCGCAAGACCCGCCGTCCCGAAGATCCGCACGATCTCTTCCCCTACGGCGTCGCGGCGCTCCGGCGCGGGGTCCCAGTGGTCCCTCCACGACGTGGTCAGCACGATCCTCGCGCCCGTCCGGGCAACGATGCGGGAAAGCAGTTCCAGCCGCGACGGATCGATCACGACCCCGCCGGAGGGATGCGCGCGGACGTAAAGATCGGAATTCAGCACCCCGTCAAAATCAAGAAACAGGACCTTCATTCTTTTTTCCATCCTACGTTTCCTCTCCCGGTTTTTTTCCCCGCGTCTCCTCCAGCGGCTCAAGGTCGAACCACAGAGCGCGGAAGCGTCCGAGATCCCGGTCGGTATGCCAGTGGCCGAAAAACCACCGCTCAAACGCGGTCTCCCCGGCGATCCAGTCGAAAAAGCCGCTGAGCTCCATGTCGTGTACCGTCGGATAGAAGCCCATCAGGCGGATCACCTCCCGCGGCGCGGTATGCGTGACGATATAGTCCACCCGGCTCCCGCATTCGCGCAGGTTCCCGATCGCCTCCCGGTATTCCTCTCCGGAGGGCAGCTCCTCATCCCAGTAGGACTCCCCGGGGAGCCGCATATACCGGTCGATGCTGTACGCGCCGCCCATCACGAAGAACGAGCGTCCGCAGATGCGGTAGACCTGTCCCCGCATCAGATGGATCACGTTTTTCCGGAGCTTATGGACATTTCCGCCCCACATCCGTTCCTTCGGCAGTGCGTTCAGCGCGGCAAAATTCTCGTGGTTCCCGTCGCAGAAGCAGACCGTATAAGGCTTTTCGGCAAGACGGTCAAGGAAGGCGTGCTCCGCCGCGTCGTTTGCGAACAGATACCCGAAGTCGCCGCAGACGATCAGCACGTCGTCCTCTCCCCACGCGTCCGCACCCTGTCTTGTTTCCAGCACGTCAAACCGGTCGGGTCTGCCGTGCGTGTCTCCCGTTACGTAAACCATGTTTTCTTCCCCCTTTTCTCCGGAAATGAAAGCGGCGAAACGGGCTTGCGCTCCGTCCGCCGCGCCGAAAAGTCAAAACGGAGTCGTCTCACTCAAGTGATCCGACCCCGTTCCGACGATCGAAAGATTACTCTTCCAGGAAATCCTTGAAGCTGATCATGCCCTTGTCGAGCGCAAGGAATCTGTCGTTGTATCTGTCAACGACCGCGCAGGACATGGAGATCATGTAATGGAAGAGATCGGAGGTGATCCTGCAGTCACGGAAGGACGCCGTCATACGGAAGGAGATCCGTCCCTCGGAGATATCGTAATCAAAACTGCCGTCTACCAGACCGTAGGTCGCGGCGCAGATCGCGATCGCGCCCTCGACGCGCTTCTCCTCGGAGATCGTGAACGGAAGCGGAGAAAGAAGGCGGATCAGCTGACGTTCCACGTCAACGGCAAGGAAAAAGTCCATCGGGATGTCCTCACCGTTCACGCCGAAGAAAACGGTCAGCTTTTCCTCGTTCTTCTTATATTTCCATTCTCTTTCCTCGATCGCGGTGCAGAGCGTGCTGTACGCCTCTTTCGCGGCAGCGAGCTTTTTTTCGTCAACCATCGTATGATACCGCCTTTCTTCAGTTCTTGTTCATGAACTGTTCCAGAGAGATCATACCCTTGGACAGCATCAGGAACTTATCGTTGTAATCGTCGATCGTACCGCAGGAGCAGTAAAGCATATAGCTGAACGTATCGGTCCCGAGCACGTTTCCGATCAGGCTGTTGGTCATGCGGAAGAACATGTGACCGCTCTTGATGTCGAAATCGAAGCTGCCGTCCACCAGATGGTCGTTGACGCAGGTCACGGCGATCGCGACGTCAAGCCGCTTGTCCTCCGCGACTACGAAAGGAAGATGCGAATACAGAAGCACGACCTGTCTGTCGGCGTCGACCTTGATCGTCAGGCGCATGGGGAGGTCTTCTCCCTGGGCACCGCATTCGATCTCCAGTTCTTCTTCGTTTTTGTCGTAATGCCAGTCGTTTGCGTCCAGGGAAGCGCACAACGTTGCGAACGCCGCACGCGCGCTTGCAAGTTTCTTTTCATCGTTCATATCCTGCTCTCCTTTTTTGCAGCGTATTTCTGACCGGGTTTTGGGCGGATGACCGTTCCGAAGGTGATGGACCGTGCCGCGGGCGGTCTGTCTGCGATTTCATTATAGCACGGCGTTTCCCGCTTTGTCAATAGCGTTCTTTCGTTTTTCCGGGCTCCGTCCGTCCGGGCCTTTTGTGCTGTTATTATATCATATCGGAAAAAGGACGCCGGGGGGAGGGGGAAAAACGGTGAACGCTTTTTCCGGTCAGGACGCCGCTTTTCTGCATCCGTCGATCGGGGAAACGCCCCGGTACAGAAGCGCGGGGAGCAGGGAAAGGAGGAGGAACAGCGCGGCGCCGGTCAGAAGGACCGGCAGCGCCGTCCTCCCGTCGATCAGGTAGTCGATCGCGCCCGTGCGCTTTCCCGCCCGCAGAAAATGCGGGAACCGTGCCGCCGCGGCGTAATTGAGCAGGCAGGAAAGCGCCGCGGAGAGGGAGAGCGGCAGACCGGGCAGAAAGAGCCCCTTCGAGGGGGGACAGCCCAGCAGATAATACTTTGCGAGATCGGCCCGCCCGCGTTCTGCCGCGACCGCGGAGACGGAGAGCAGACACAGCGCCGACACGGCGGTCAGAAAGCAGGGCAGCGGCAGGGAAGTCTCCGCCCACGCGCGGTTCTGCCGTTCGGTCTCCCGCAGGATCTCTTCCCCGGGATGCGGAGTCCCGTGCGCCTCCAGAAGGGCAAGGAGCGCCGCGGTCTCTTCGTCCGACGCGGAGGAAGACGGAAGGACGAAGAAATTCGGGTCGGTGCGGAGGTTCGCGCTCTCCGGGACCGCGTCCTCCGGGACCGTTTCCCGCGTCAGGATCACGACCGGGACCGCGGCGCGGAACAGCCGGTCCGCCGCGATCGCCCCGTTTCCGCCCGCCGAAAAGGAAGGGGTCGGCGCGTTTTCCCCGAGGATCCCGACCACGACCGCCGTGATCCCGTTCCGGTCCGTGAGGACGTCACCGGGGCGGAAGGAGGAAGCGCCCGGCCCGCCGACCACCGCCTCCGTCGTTTCCGGCGCCGGAGACAGCCATCTGCCTTTTTCCACCGGGAGTGCAAAACGTCCCCGCGTCCCGCGGTCAAACAGCAGCGCCTGCCGGGTCTCTTCTCCGGTCACGAAGGAAAAGCGCGCGATCTCAAGGAGCGCCCCGCAGCCGGGCAGCGCGCGCACGTCTGCCCGCAGTTTTGCGGCACGCGCTTCCGTGACCTCGGGGTCGGGCTCCCAGTCTCCCGTGAAGTACCAGCCGCCGACGAGCCGTGGGTCCCGCAGCACGTCCGACGCATAGGTACGGTACCGCAGGTTCCCGATCACGGTGATCAGCAGGAACTGCGACACGGTCAGAAGGGAAAGCGTGAGCAGAAACGGCAGGACGTTCTTTTTCAGGAACGAAAAAGCGAGGAGCAGCGTTTTCATCCGGGTCTTCTCCTTTCAATTTTTTATTCTGCGTTCCTCGCTGCCCGTTCTGCCGGGGTCCCCCGGGTGCGCCGCAGAAAATACAGGAATTCCGCGAGGAGGGCGGGCAGAAGCGTCGCGAGGAAAAACGTCGGCAGGTCCGCGGGGGAAAAGAGCCCCCCGGAGAACCGGCGGAAAAACGCGAAATACACTGCCGCCGCAAGGAGAAGGGAAGCGGTGATCGGGACGGCGGTCACCGCAAGAAGGATCAGGACCGTCTTTCCCCGCGTCGCGCCGAGCGTTTCGTACAGATCGTACCGGAGCGCGTTCCCGCCGTAGACCGATACCGTCAGATACAGAAAAGACGCCGCGCAGAGCAGATAGACGGCGGACGCCGCGTACAGTACGGTCGTTTCGCTGCCTTCTTTCCCTTCCCACACTGCCGCTTCGATCCGGAAGGAACTGCCGAACGCCGCGCGGAGGGCTTCCTCCGCTTTTTTCACGTTCCCCGCCGGGACGGCGACCGTGATACAGTCCGGGACCGGAACACAGTCGGCAAAGGTCACCGCGGAAACGAGGAACGCGGGGATGACCGAGGTGCCGACGACCTCGAGGGGGACGCCGTTCAGGATCACGGTCTCTCCGATCCCCGGTCCTTCCCATCCCTCGGGGACGATCACCGTGCCCCGCTCCTTCAGCCGCTTGGCATTCCCGGTGCTGACGAAAAAGCCGGAACCGTCTCCGCGTGCGCGGATCGGGTATTCCGGCGTTTCTTTTCCCCCGTCCCCGTACGTCCGGACGGCGGCGTAATAATCGACCTCCGCCCGCAGTCCCCGCAGGACGGCTTCGGTCTCCTCCGGTTCCGCCACGGTTTCTCCGACGGGATACATAACCGCCGCGGGGACGGGCTCCGCCTCCGCCGCTGCCCGCCAGATGCCGTACAGATACAGGAAGGTCAGCCCGCAGGTAAAAAAGCCGAGGCAGACGGTCACGATGAAAAACCGCCGGGCACGGAAACAGAGACCGAGCTCGGAAAAGATCACGTACAGCGTTTTCATCCCTTCCTCACCTCCGTCGGGTCAAATAGTAGTCCTCCGGCGCGTAGGCCGTGAGCCCTGCCTTTTTCAGGATCGTCTCGTAGTCGGGGTGCCGCCACACCGAATAATAAGCGCCAGACGGCTCCCGGTAGAAAACCTCGAGGATCCGGACGGTCGACCCTTCGCCGTAACCGCAGGGGCGGCAGTCGGCGTTCAGCCGGAGCCCAACGTCGTCGGTCAGCGTGCCCGGACGGAACCACTGATACCACCGCTGGACGCTGACGGTCGTCGTCCAGAAATGATAAGTCAGCCCGCTCTCCCCGTCGTGAAAGAGCGGCGCGGAAAGCCCGCCCGTCCAGTTGATCTGACCCTTCGCGGTCAGCCCTTCATAGTCGAATTCGGTGATCCCGTCCCGCACCACCGCGCGGACGCCGCCCCGGATCTCACCGTAGGTCACGTCGTGCCCGCCGAAGGCGTAGAAAAGGAACAGCAGGACCGCCGCGGCACACGCGATCCGGAGGAAAAGCCGTTTTTTCTTCTTTGCCGCGTTCTCCGTCTTATCCATCCGATTTTTTCCCGCTTTCCGTTTGGATCACCGTCACCGCGGCACGGTCGTGAGACGAGGCGGGGATCGGGATCTCCTTGTTTTTCAGATAGACCGCGCTCAGGAGCAGCAGGACCGCGGAGAGCAGCGCCGCGCCCAGCGCGACCGAAAGAAGCCCCCGGACGCTGACGGGTTTCTCCTCCGGATCTTTTCCGTGCCGGATCAGCTCCCGCACCGCCTCGGGCAGGAGGACCGCGGCGCCGAGCGCGAAATACAGAGCCGTCAGATTGAACGGCGTGAAAAGGGCGGCGGCGATCAGGATCCCGCAGGTCAGAAGGTCGCTGACCACGATCCAGAGCCGCTCTTCCCGCTCCCGCTTATCCGAAAGGGAGGAAAGATCGGCAAGGATCCGGCACACGGCAAAGAGAACGGGGTAAGCGTAGAGGATCACGAACATCGCCTCGTCCGGATAGGGCAGTCCCGTCCCGTAGATCAGCGCCGCGCAGGGCGGGCAGGCGAAGTACGCCGCCGCGGATCCGATCACCAGTTCCCGCCGGTATCCGCGCCGGTACGCCGCGATGCCTCCCGCAGCCGCGGCGGCAGCGGCGGCGGCCATTCCCGCGACGGCGAAAACGCGGCGGTACGCCCGCGTCTCCGCGCTTCCGCGATCCGAAGGATCGGAGCGGGGGGAGGAGGGATCGCCGGAGCGCGTTTCCTCCCCGGTCACGGCTCCGGTCTCTTTGCCGGTCTCCGTTTCCTCCGTCACGGCGGTGCCCGGTCCCGGCTGCGGGGCGGCGATCTTCCGCCAGTCGATCAGCGACGCGGAAAAAAGCAGCGCGAGCACGGCGGCGGTCCCGAGGATCGCGGCGAGCGTCTGCCGGAAGGAGCGCTTCACCGTATAGGTCGCCGCGGCGGAAACGCGCCCGTCCGAAAGCTCGCCGAGCTGCTTCAGCAGCAGATATCCGTTTTCATCGAATTCCTTCACGGTCCGACTCCCTCCTCTTCCAAAAGTACCCGGATCTCCTGCCGCATCCGGCAGAGCAGGGTACGCACCGTGCCCTCCCGCTTTCCGGAATAGCGCGCAAGATCCGCATAGCTGTCCCCGTAAAAATAGCGGCGCGTGAACAGGAACTGCTTTTCCCGCGTCTGCCCGTCGAGATACCGCTCGATCAGAGCGATCGGGAGGCCGCGCTCGATCTGCGCCTCCACCGTGTCCGGGTCGGCGAAGCATTCCGCCAGCTCGTCCGACAGCTCGACGATCACGGCGGTGCGTTTTTCCCGCTTTTTCGTCTCCAGCCGCCGGAAGCAGATATTCCGTCCGATCTTCATCAGCCACGCGAAGAAGTTCTGCGGCTTCGTCGGCGGGATCCGGTTCCACACGCGCAGATAGGTGTCGTTTTCGCATTCCTCCGCGTCCGCGCGGTTTTTCAGGATATTGAAGCCGAGATTCAGTAAATGCTGCCCGTATTTGATTTTCGTTTCGAGGATCGCGTTCTCGTCCCGCGCCTCGTACATCGTGACGATCTCCCGGTCTTCCATTCCGCCGCCTCCTCTCCCGCCGTTTTTGGGGATTTTCCTTCTTCTCATTATATGATACCGATCGGACCGTTTTCGTTACGCGTTTTCCGTTTTTTCTGCCCCGTATCAAAAAGGGCCCGCAGAGGGGCCCGATGAAGTCTTAACGCGGTCCGAGCTCGATCAGAACGCCGCCGCAGGAAGAGAGCGGCACGTGAAAGACGCCCCAGACGTCCCTTGCCGCGGGCAGGATGCCGCTTCCGTCCCGTACCGTCACCTGCCGGTCGGGACCGTTCAGCCGGAAGGTAAGGTCGTACGTCCGGTTTTCCCGATCACGGTAGTCGCCGCAGGCAGCGGCAAAGAAAGCCCGGCTGCCCGAGCCGTCGCGCGCGGTCATTTCGCCGACCGCTATGGGGGAGCCGTCCGCCGTTTTCATCGCAAGGACGGTATCGCCGTCCAGCCGATCGGCGACCGGAGCGCCCGAGCGCGCGAGTTCCTCAAACGGGGCAGACCCGATCAGACGCGTTTCGGTGCGGCGGTATTTCATATACGCCGGGGACAGCGCGCGCAGCTCCGCGTTGACCCGACGCAGTTTGTCGTACTGCTCGGTCTTCTCTCCGCGGTCGTCCAGCACCTGATGGTACCACCATCCGGCGGTATAGCACGCCCAGGTGATGACCTCCGTCCCGTACGCCATCGCGAGATTTGCCTGAAACCGCAGCATATTTTCGGTTAGCCACAGATCGGGATCGGGCGAATTGACCTGCAGAACGGTCCACATAGCCCGCCCCGTTTCGCGGCAGGCGTCCGCGGCGGTGCGGAACGTGTCGATCATGCGGGAAAGTCCGGCTTCCGGATAGAGGTAGAAGTCAAGGCAGAGATAGCCGGTCTTTACGGCATCGCAGTACCGCGCGACGTATTCCCGATAGGTTTCGGTCCCAAGCTGGCGCTTCGTCTCCTCCTCCGTGTTCTGCACGACCGACGCGTAATCCGGATACAGATTCAGATAGATCAGTTTCTCCGGGAACAGCTCCTCCATCCGCCGGATCACCTTCCCGTAATAGGGAAAGTCAAGCGCGGAGGGCTCGTCTCCCGCGTCGATCCCGAGGATGGCGGGATGATCCGTAAAGCGCTTTGCGGCTTCTTCGTACGCCCCGATGGGATTGCACTCGCTCATTTTCCCGGCCCGGTCGCCGTTCCCGCCCCACCAGCCGGGAACGACGCCGCTCTGGATCACGCCGACGCCGTACCGGGCGCACAGATCCAGCGCCGCGGGGTCCAGATGCTCCCCCGCCACGAAGTCGATGCCGCATTCCTTCAGCTCCGCGATATGTTTTTCCGACCGGGCGTAGTCCCGCAGCACGTACGTCCCGATCCATAGTTCGTCTCTTTTTCTTTTCCAGTTCACGGTCTTGTCCCTTTTCCTTATCGGATAATGTCTTACGATCATCATAGCATATTTTCATTATTTATTCAAGAGAAAAGCGTCATTCTTTCGGTTCGTTGGAATCGGCTGCTGATATTGACATACCGTGTGAGATATGGTATACTGCGAAAGGAACGGAATGATTATTGCCGATGCCCGGTACAACGAAAAAACAGGCACCTTGAAAAAATGATACGATTTACTGACGGCTTCCGGAAGCTCTTTTCGCAGGCGTGAGAAACAGCAAAACAAAAAACGGCACCTTCCGAAAAAGGCGTTCCTTTTCGGCGGGTACCGTTTTTTTGACGTTTTTCGGGATCAGAGATCCTGATTGATCTCGACCGATTCGCCGGTCGCGCTCAGGACCTTGAAATAGCGGCAGCCGTGTTCCCAGCGACCGGGGATGCATTCGATGCCCTTGGTCGTGACGGTCAGACCCGCCTCGACGCACGCCTTGTAATCCGCCTCGATGTCGGTGGAGTTCAGCGCGACGTGGTCGACCTTGCCCTGCAGCATGGGATCAAGATCCGCTTTCTGGCTGATCTCGTAGGTGACGTGACCGTTGGTCACGAACCACGTATAGAAATCGCCGCGGGAGCTCTTGAACTTGCCCTTCAGCGTAAAGCCGAGCTTCTCCATATACCATTTTGCGTCCTTTTCGGAATCGACGCACTGCAGACCGATGTGGTCCAGTTTTCTTCCTTCAAACATGATGTTATCTCCTTTTCTTGATCCGCACGCGGCGGAAATATGGGTATCAGTACAGCACGGAACCGGGAAAAATGCAAGAGCGCTTCTTCAAGTGAACGGGTACCGTCGGATACGCGGCTTCAGAGATCGGCGGGGAGCGTTTCCGCGTCCTCCGTGTCGAACGCGGAGATGCGGCGCTCCAGTTCCTCCTCATCGTATTCCGCGTCGTAGGACCAGCGGCGCACGCATTCGATCATTGCCGCCTGCGTTCCGTCGGTCTTTGCCCAGAGATCGGCGATCTCCCGCACGGACGCCTCGATAAACGCGATCCTTGCCCCGACCCTGCCTTCGTACAGCGCGTCCGGCAGATGCCGGTAGATCAGGTATTCGTGCAGCCGGGCGAGCGGTCCGGTCTCTTCGACGTTCGCGAGCAGATGGTCCCGCAGGGCGGTCAGCCACGTTTCATCCTCCGGGCACTCCTCCGGTTCTCCGTCGTCGGAGAGCTCGACGAGCCGCATCGGTTCCTCCGCCCCGGATGAAAAGAGGATGAGCCGCGCTGCCTCCTCACAGACGAGCCCGAGCCCGAGCTCGGTCCGGTCCGACCAGAAATTGCGGAAGCGCGGATGGTCGCGGCAGATCTGACACAAAATCCCCTTGCCGTATTTCAGGATCAGGTCGCAGAGACCGTCCCGGTTCAGGAACGGGCAGCGTTCCCCTTTTCCGAGGCGGAAGCGCGCCCCTTCGTGCTCTTCCACGTGCGCCATGATTTCCGGATGGTACCGGAACCGCGTTAAGCTTTTTTCGTCGATCTCAATTTCCCATCCGACGCAGCAGGTGTGTCTGCACGCCCCGGCAATGCAGGAAAACGAGGTGTAATACGACGGTGCGATCTCTTTCAAACGATATCATCTCCGTTATGCAGAACGGTGTCCGTTCCTCCCGTCAGCGCAGTCCGCTCACGAGGATCCACAGCAGGACCGCGGCGCACGCGAACATCGCCGTGAGCAGGAGTGCAAACGCGATCTTCTGTCCGACCGTGGCTTTCTTTTTGGTGCGCTTGGCTGCGGGCGCCTTTTTTCCCGTGTCGGCGGGCTTTTCCTTCGGTTCCTTCCGCTCCTTCTGCTCGCTTTTCCGCCCCGTTCCGATATAGACGGTCTCGGTCCGCTGCTTCTTTTTCTCCTCGGACATCTTTTTCGGGAGCTTCAGGGTGACCGTGCGGCCCTCCTCCACGTCCTCGGTCTTCCGGAGCAGGGAGATCGGATCCGTCCCTTCTTCGATCTTCTCACAGAAGCCGCATACCGCTTCCAGGTCGGCGGGCTCGCTGATCAGGAACCTGCCGCTCTCCTGCGAGATGCGGTTGCGGACCCACCGTAAATGCTTCAGCGTGTGGTAGCCGCTGTCCCAGGACGGGACTCTGCTGCCGCGGCGTTCGTTTTCCATCGCTTCGATATACGCGCTGACGCCGCCTTCCCCGGACAGCAGACCGTCACACAGTTCGTCGAGACGACGGTATTCTTCGAGAAACGCACTGTCTTCCTGCTGCATTCATCGGTCCTCCGTTTCTTGATCTTATCCTATTTATTATAACATGGGATCGCGCGAAATGCAAGGGGTAATTTTAGGGCGTGACGCCGCGCTTCAGCGCGCTGAAGCGCATGAGAGCAGCCCCGTTTCCGCCCGAAACGGTCCCTTTTTCCGCTTTCCCTTGACTTTTTCCCGATCCATGGTATAATGTTTTTTACTGTTTCTTTCGGGAGGGAACTATGGAACTGACGGTGAAGCTGCTCGTCTGCTTTCTCGCGGGCGCGGGCGCAGGGATCGGAACCGGATTTGCCGGGATGAGCGCGGCGGCGGTGATCGGGCCGATGCTGATCACGTTTCTCGGCGTGCCCGCCTATCAGGCGGTCGGCATCGGGCTGGCGAGCGACGTGCTCGCGAGCGCGGTCAGCGCGCGGACCTACCGGAAGAACGGGAATCTGGACGTAAAAAACAGCCTTCCTCTGCTGATCAGCGTTCTCGTCATGACGGCGGTCGGCAGCGGCATCGCGCGTCTTCTCCCCGAGCGGACGATGGGGAACGCGATGCAGATCGCGCTGATCCTCATCGGGCTC
This sequence comes from Eubacteriales bacterium, assembly GCA_045617585.1. GTDB lineage: Bacteria > Bacillota > Clostridia > Oscillospirales > CAG-272 > CAKRZE01. The sequence goes on along the minus strand of JAZLIW010000134.1, from coordinate 33,843 downwards.
CGCTTCCTGCTCCGGCCCGTCCGCGCGGAAAAGCCGGAAACGGACGCCGTCTCCCGGAAGAAGGCGCTCCCGCGGGCGATCCTCGGCGGGACGGCGGTCGGTCTGATCTGCGGGCTCGTCGGCGCCGGGGGCGGGATGATGCTGCTCTTCGTCCTGACCTCCTTCCTCGGGTATCCGCTCCACATGGCGGTGGGAACGAGCGTCTTTATCATGACCTTCACCGCATTGACCGGAGGCGTCAGTCACTTTGCGATCGGCGGGCTGCCCGATCTTCTGACGCTCCTCCTCTGCGTTCTTTTCACGCTGATCTGGGCACGGATCGCCGCCGTGATCGCGAACCGGTCAAAGCCGGAAACGCTGAACCGCATCGTCGGTGCCGTCATGATCGCCGCGGGCGTCCTGATCCTTGCCGTGAATCTTCTCCGCTGACAGAAAGGGGATCGTATATGACGAAACAGGATACGGCAGAACATAAAAACCGGGCGCTGTTTGAGACCGCTCCCATCCCGAAGGCGGTCGGCGCCATGGCGCTCCCGACCGTGATCGGTCAGCTCATCGTCCTCGCCTACAACATGGCGGATACCTATTTTATCGGAAGAACGAACGATCCCTTCATGGTCGCGGGCGCGTCCCTGATCCTTCCGGTCTTCAATATTTCGCTTTCCATCGCCTCGATCGCCGGCGTCGGCGGGAGCGCGCTCATGTCCCGTCTGCTCGGGGAACGCAGAGAGGACGAGGTGCGGAGAGTCTACACCTTCAGCATCCTGCTTTCCGCGGCGATCTCCGTTCTGTTCTCCCTCTCGGTCCTTCTGTTCATGGATCCGCTGCTCGGCGCGCTCGGCGCCGGGGAGGAGACCTTTGCCTACGCGAAGTCCTACGCGCTCTGCGTCATCGTCGCGGGCGCGCTGCCGACCGTCATGACCAACGTCTTCGCGAATTTCGTCCGCGGCATCGGGGAATCGCGCAGGGCGGGCTTCGGCGTGACGCTGGGCGGGATCATCAATATCGGGCTCGACCCGCTCTTCATGTTCGTCCTGATGCCGGAGGGGAAGGAGATCCTCGGCGCGGGAATCGCGACCTTCCTTTCCAACTGCATCTCCTGCCTGTATTTCCTGCTCGTCCTGCGGAGGCTGCACCGGACCACGCCGCTGCGGCTCGCCGGGATCCGTGAGCTGCCGGAAAAGGAAAGCGTCAAAAAGATCTTCTCGGTCGGCATCCCGTCTTCGGTCGCGACGCTGCTCTTTGACCTTGACTATATCGTGATCGACAAGCTGATGTCCGGGTACAGCGAGACCGCGCTCGCCGCGATCGGCATCGTGCTGAAGGCGGAGCGGCTCCCGCTCAATATCGGCGTCGGCATCTGTCAGGGCATGGTACCGATCGTTGCCTACAACTTTGCCTCCGGGGATCATAAGCGGATGCGGGACGCGGCGCGGTATTCGCTCTTCCTCGGCGTCGTGTGCGGGGTCGTCAGCATCGGTCTGTACGAGTGCTTCGCGCCGTGGATCCTCCGCTTCTTTATCGGGAACGCGGAGACCGTGGCGCTCGGGACCGGATTCCTGCGTATCCGCACGGTCGCGACGCTGTTCATGTTCATGAGCTTCTATCACGTTCATCTCTTCAACGGCTACGGCCGCGGGAACGAAGCGCTCTTCCTCGGCGTCACCCGCTGGGCGGTCTTCAATATCCCGATGCTGTATCTGCTCAATTCCCTGTTCGGGATGTACGGCATCGTCTGGTCACAGCTTGCCGCCGACGTCCTGACCGTCGCTCTCTCCTTTGCCGTCCATCGCCGCTATCTGAAAAAAAGCGGAATGGCGTGAACGGAAATGAAAACAGGCCGGATCTCCACGCTCTTTTCGGGCGGAGGGATCCGGCTTGTTGTTTTTCGGTTTTACAGATCGAAGATCGCGTTGGAAAACGCGCATTTTCCCGTCCCGTCTCTTACGGTGATCCGCGCGTAAAGGTCGGTGGGATCGAGCGTGAAGGACGCCTCGGTCACGAGCTGTCCCTTGCGGGAGAGATCGGCGGCGCGGTCACGGCGCGCGGCGGTCGTGCAGGTGATCCGGACGGCGGGGGAGGTGCGGACGTACAGCTCGCGCGTCTCTTCGTCGTAGCGCAGTGCCTCGATCTGCGGTCCCTCGGAGGCGTAGAACGCGCCGTTCTTCAGTGCCTCCGCGATCAGCGGATAGGTCAGCGCGGGCGCCTTGATCACGATGAAGCCGCCGAAGCTGTCGAAGTTCCAGTCGGTCAGCCCCATGCCGTTATGGTTGTCGTCGGCGGCGATGCAGAAAAGGCGCTTGCCCTGCCGCAGCAGATCGTCGTACACTTTTCCGTTGCGGTCGTCGTACCCGGCGGTCACGCAGCCGTAGTTGACGATCTCCATCGCGTCCATCCCCTCGTATTTTCCGTATTCGGGATAGGATTCGAGCGACCATATCGGATGGTTGTAGGTCACGAAAAAGCCGTGTTCCTTCCCGATCCGGATCGCCTCGTTGACGCACTCCGGGGTATAGGAGCGGACGAAGTCGGGCACGTCGGGATCGAAGCGGACCTCGGCGCGGTGCGAGGGCGCGTTCCCGAACAGATAGTCGGTCCGGTGCCAGATCGGCTGGGTGGTATTGTTCTCGTCGAGGGAGACGAAGCAGAGATGGCAGGTCTTTTTCCGCTCCCATACCTCGGTCGCCTCGTTGATCTCGATCTCGAAGCCGTGCATCGGGAGGAAGGTCTCGTCCCGCAGCTCCGGGTGCGGAAGGAGCACGTCGTGGTCGGTGAAGGCGACGATCGAGTAGCCTTCCTTCCGGTACGCCTCCCTGATCTGCGCAGGGGTCAGCCGCCCGTCCGAGAAGGTCGAGTGGCAGTGCAGATTCGCTTTATAGAAATTGCCGTTCTCCGGCAGGATCCAACGCGTCATATCCGATTCCTTTCCGGTCCCGGTTTACCCGGTCCGGGATCATTGTATCACGATTTCGTCCATTCGTCAAGTTCGTGGATGGGTTCCGGCTGCTTTTCTCCGAACAGATAGAGGAATGCCGGGTAGTTTTCCGGCCACGCGTTCTCACCGCGGAAGACGAGGGTCTCACCGTCGGAAAAACCGAGCTCAAGCGTCCAGCTTTCCCCGTCGAGGAAATATTCGTCTTCCTCCGGCTGATACGTGCGCTCCCACGCGCCGATGCCCATGCCGCGCAGGAAGCGGACGAGGGAATCGAACGTGAAGGGGAACGGTTCCTCCCGGAGGTCGTCCGGCATTCTGCCCTTGACCTTTTGAAAGGTCAGCGTTTTCTCCTCTCCGACGCGGACGTCGTAAATATCGAAGCCGTATTTCCCCGCGCAGCGCTCGGTCAGGCGCAGGCCTGTGAGGTTCCGGAACTTCCGGTCGAACAGATAGGCGTCGCTTTTCTTCTTCTCCGCCGCAAGATCCGTCCCGAGCGCGGTCAGCTTTTCCTTCAGCAGGGAGACCCCCTCCCCGTAGAACCATTCGTGTACGTCGGGACCCGGATCGATACAGCAGATCCGCGGATAGGTCTCCGGGTGCTGCCCGACGAGGCGGTAGTATTTTTTCATCGCTTCGTACCGGCGGATCACGCGCGTGATCTCCGCGGCGTTCATTCCTCCGGTTTCATCTTCGACGCAGCTGTCAGGGCTCATCATCATTTTCGTATACCTTCCTTTCTTCGGTGTCTCCATGATACCACGGCCGTCTCCTTCCTCGGTCGCCTGCGGGGCGACATTTGAAAAGAAAAAGGAGGGCCGTTGCTTTTGCGGCAGCAGCCCTCCGGTCGGCGATCAGGTCCCGAGCATGAGCTCCAGGCAGGTGAACGCCCCTTCCGGGGAGATCGGAGAACAGTAGGTGAATTCGTACAGGTTCCCGCCGTACCGGAATTCCGCGGTCACGACGTGGTTTTCGGCGTCCATGTGGCTGCCCTTGCCGTAGACGCTGTACGTGACCTCGGTCTCCCCGTACGTCTCCGTCACGGGGTTTTCCAGCCACGGCTGCGGCTCGTTTCCGGTGAACGCGGGCAGATAGATCGTCATGCTGACGGTCTCCGTCTGGTTTTCCTTACGGTAACTGACCGTTTCCCACGACGCCCGGACGGACGGTGAACCGCCCTCCGCGACCATCAGGTCGATCTCCGTCTTATCCCCGTCGGGCAGCTTTGAAAACGGAAATCCGTCTCCGAGCACTTTTTCGGCTTCCCGCAGGGAGGAAAAATGCGTGTGCCGCGCTTCGTACTTCCGGTCGGACGCCCCTCCCGTGCCGTACAGCGCCGCTCCGATACGGGGGAACACCGTCGGGATCAGGACGGCGATCAGGATCAGGCAGGCGGCGGGCAGGAGCCATTTCGGCAGCGCCGCCTTTTTTCCGCACGCTGCGTTTGACGCGTGCTTTGCCTCGGCGTACGCGGTGATCAGGCTCCCGTCAAGATATTCCATGCAGTCCAGTAAATTTTCCCGTTTCATAAAAGATACCCCTCCCCGGCAAGATAGGACTTCAATTCTTTCCGTACCCGGAACAGGACGGACTTGACCTTGCTCTCCGTGATGCCGAGGCGCGCCGCCACGGCGGAGATACTGTCGAGATTGAAATAGCGCCCGACGAAGATCAGCCGTTTTTCCTCCGGCAGGGAGGCAAGATAGCGGCTGATCGCTTCACCGAGCTGTTTTCCGTCCCATTCCTTTTCCACGTCGTCCGGCGACGCGAGGATCCCTTCAAGCTCGTCCGTCAGCTCGACCAGATACCCGCCGCGCTTCAGCGCTTCCCGCTCCCGGCACCGGTCGATCGACAGATGGCGGACGATGCAGGCGAGGAACGGATAAAAATGGTCCCGCGGTTCTTTGGGCGGGATCCGGTCCCACGCCTCCAGATACGCGTCGTTTTCGCATTCCTCCGCGGTCATCCGGTCCCCGGTGATCCCGAGCGACAGCGCACGGAGCCGCGCACCGTATTTTTCGCTCGTCCTGCCGATCGCGGTTTCGTCGCGGCTCAGATACAGATCGACGATCTGTCCGTCTTCCAAAAGGTCCATCCCCTTTCGCGTTGTGCCCCGAAGGGCTCTCACCTTCCATAGCGTATTTTACCGCCGTCCGGTTGCACGAAAAACGTAATTTTTATCATTCATTCATTCGTTACTGTCAAGAAAGCAAGATGCGTCGAGTTTGTTTTGCCGGAATATCGGAATGATTGTTACAGCTTTTTTCGGAAATAGGCGCGCGCCCATAGTAATTTTCATTTATGGCCTTTTTTTGGTACATGATTTGCGGTATAGTAATAAAAACAAAGCAATGGTCGGCAGGACGCGCTGAAAAGCAATCACAGCCGTCTTTCGTGGTCTTTATAAATACGGCGTCAAAAACGGAAAGAGGGAAAAAGATAATGTTCAAAGCAATTGATAGAGAGGGAAACGAGGTGCTCGCTTGGAACGCCAGCAAAAGCGGGACGTATCGTTGCCCGATTTGCGATAATGATCTCATACTGCGTATGGGAGATGTCCGGGTGCATCATTTTGCCCATGCCAAAAGTGCGGACGAGAGGGGATCCGGATGTACGGACAGATGGAATTATGATAAAACGCCTTGGCACATTACGTGGCAAAAGCGCTTTCCTGAAAAATGCTGCGAGAAAATGATCAGTATCGGGGAGAAAAAACATTTTGCGGATGTCTGTATTAACGATTTAATCATTGAATTTCAGCATAGCCCGATTTCTTTGGAAGAATTCCGGGAGAGAAATACGTTTTACAAAAATGCGGGCTACCGGGTGATTTGGGTTTTTGACGTGATCGAGGATTGGTCGGAAGAGAAGATTGAGGAAGACCATAATGAAAGTAATAAATATTATTGGTCAAGCGCCGGAAAAGTATTTCGGGAAATGAACGTAAAAAACGAGGACGCAGTCATTTATTTTCAGTTTTCCGACTATGAAGATGAGGAAACCTGTGTACTTGAGCGTGTAACCGGCGGATATCGCCGTTTTTCATGGTTTTATACCAGCGGTTTTCACGCTCTATCTATATCGGAATTCTTCAAAGCGGCGATGGAAACCGATTCGCCGCTTATTCCGAAAAAAAGAGAGGCTTTGCCGGATTCTGTCCCGGGCGGAAGCAGTATCTCCGACCTTTGGAAGCCAGAATATGCGTCTATGATCGTCACCAATCTATGCACGGGGAAAACGATGATCATTTTCGGCAATTATGGGAAAATGGAACGTGAAAAAAAAGGGATGATCGTCGGAAAATATACTTGGAAAACGAAGGAGGGATACGGGTATTCCGAAAAATTACCCGTATGGGACGCCGAAAAAAGCATATGGAGGTGGAAACACTCCAAAAATCGTGCGGATATATAAATCCGACAAGAGACTTTCTTCGATGACTGTATCGGGGGATTGGGCGTTTTTAGCTTTCTGCCCTGCGTTTCTGTTATGTACAAAAAGTCTCGGAAAAAAGACTTCCCGGGACTTTTGGCACGACTTGCGGTATCCGCAGCAAGTTGTATGATATGGACCGGGCTTACTCCACGGAGCGGAAGATATCCTCCATGCGCTGGTCGAGCTCGGCGCTGATCCGGGCGCATTTGGTCAGTTCCAGGATCGCCTCGTCGCTGAGGTCGACCGATTTCTTATAGCGGATCTTGTGCTCCACGCTTGCCCACCAGTCCATGGCGATCGAGCGGAACTGGATCTCCACACGCATCCGGCGCTTCTGCTCCTTCAGGAAGATGGGGATCTCGATGACGAGGTGAAGGCTGCGGTAGCCGCTTTCCTTCGGGGTATGGACATAGTCCTTGACCTTGAGGACGCGCACGTCGTCCTGCTTTTTGAGTGCTTCCGAAAGCACGAAGATGTCGGAGGGGAAGGAGGTGATGACACGGACGCCCGCGACGTCCTCGAGGTTCTGCTCAATGCTTTCCGCGGTGAGCGGGCAGCCGAGGCGGCGGAGCTTCTCCTCGATGCTCTCGGGGGATTTGAGGCGGGTCTTGATCGTTTCGATCGGGTTGCGGTCGTATTTCAGGGAGAGCTCCTCGTCGAGGACGCGGAATTTGGTCTCCACTTCCATGAGGGCACAGCGGTAATATGCCATCAGCTGACGGTATTCCGGGCTGACGGGATCGATTTGCAGTTCCATAGCGTTCGTCTCTTTTCTTTTTTTCTTCATTTTATCATATCTCCGCGGAAAAATCAATCGTTTGCCGGCAAAGCCGCGGCGGGAAAAAACGAAAAACATCTTGCAAACGGGCGAAGAATGTTGTATAATAAAAAAAATATTGTAACGGAGGTTATTCTCATGGCAGAAAAGAAAATCATCAAAAAAGCGGACGGCACGACCGTGACCGCGTCTCAGGCATCCGCGAAGAAGGGGAACGCGACCGGGCTCCGGATCGGCGCGGTCATCGCGTGGGTGTTTGCGATCGGCTTCGAGGTCCTCGCGATCCTGCCCCTGTTCGGCAAGCTCAACATTACGTTCATGAACACGCTGGTGTTCGTCATCCTCGCACTCGTCCTGGATCTCGGCTGCGTGATCACGGGCGCGCTCCTCTGGAAGAAGTCGAACCGTATCGATCCCGCTTCCAAGAAGAACAAGGTCAAGTTCTGGCTCTGGAACAACATGGGCCTGATCGTCTGCGCGTTCGCGTTCATCCCGTTCGTCATCCTTGCGCTGACCAATAAGGAAGCGGACAAGAAGACCAAGACCATCGCGGTGGTCGTCGCCGTGATCGCGCTCCTGATCGGGAGCCTGTTCGGCATCGACTGGAACCCCATCTCCGCTGAGGAAAAAGCGGACGCGATCGCTGAATTCGGCGAGGACAGCGTTTACTGGACGCAGTTCGGCACCGTGTATCACTCTGATACCGAATGCGGTCACCTGAACCACAGCGACGAGCTGATTGTCGGTACCGTGGAGCAGGCGATCGAGGCGAACAAGACCCGTCTGTGCAAGTCCTGCGCCGCGAAGCTCGAGAAAGAAGCGGAAGCCGGCGAAAAAGACCTCCCCTCCGGTGAAACGGAAGGCGAAGACAACGGCGAAAACGGAGAGACCGAAGCGGCGGAATAAGCCGTCCGGACCGGATCTCCGATAAAAGAAACCAAAAAGGGGTTGTTTCACTTCGGTGAAGCAGCCCCTTTCCCGAAAAAGCATATACTGAAAGGAAGACAACGATGAAAAAACTGAAGATCGGGATCGCGGGCGCCCGCGGCATGTCGACCGTCATGGGGCTGCGCGCCATCGAGGACGTGGAGATCACAGCCCTCTGCAATCTGGACGAGGACGTGCTGAAGGCGGAAGCGGCGGAGCTCGGCGTGGAAAAGACCTACCGGGTGTTCGACGATATGCTGGAATCGGATATCGACGCGGTGGTGATCGCCACGCCGATGCAGTGCCACGTGCCGCAGGCGATCGCCGCGCTCGAGGCGGGGAAGCACGTGCTTTCCGAGGTGACCGCCGGGGTGACGATGGACGAATTATGGTGGCTCTGCGAGAGCGTCGAGAAATACAAGGGCATCTACATGATGGCGGAGAACTATATCTACACGCCGCAGGTCCAGCTCGTGAAGGAAATGGTAAGAAAGGGGATGTTCGGCGACCCGTATTACGCGGAGTGCATGTATCTCCACAACATTGACGGGATCTTCGTCTATCCGAACGGCAAGCGCTCGTGGCGCTCGTACTGGCAGTGCGGCAAGCGCGGGAACTTCTATCCGACGCACAGCCTCGGCCCGGTCATGACCTGGCTGAACGACGACCGGATCACCGAGATCTCCTGCTTCAGCCCCGGCGTCCGGAACGATATCGGTCTGAAGCAGGATTCCGGGACGACGACGATGTGCCGCACCGAAAAGGGCAGGCTGATCAATCTGCGCGTGGACTGCATGTCTCCCCGTCCCCACAATATGACCTATTATCAGCTGCAGGGGACGAACGGGATCTACCAGAGCGCGTCCGGCATGGGCGACCGCGACAAGATCTCGCTGATCGGGCCGGACAATCCGCACAACAATATGCACTGGGTCCCGCTCGACGATTACCGGAGCTATCTGCCCGAGCGGTATCTCGCGGCGTCCGCGGAGCAGAACGGCGCGGGGCACGGCGGCGGCGACTTCTTTATCGTGGCGGACTTCATCAACGCGATCCGCAGCGGCGTACAGCCTGAGATCGACGTCTACAAGGCGTGCGAATGGACGGCGGTCGGTCTGCTTTCCGAACTTTCTGTGGTCAACGGCGGCAGGACGATGCAGGTGCCGCATTTCCGTCCGGACGCGCCGCTTGACGAAAAGATCGTCCGCCTCTGATCCGTTTTATTTTTGATAGTCGCCGTAATACGCCCGGATCGTATCGCTGAAATATCCGAGTCTTTCGGAAAGCCAACCGACGTATTCTTCGTACGTGCCGTCGTAGCCCTTCGCGGCGGGACCCGTGATTGTTTCGCTCATGACGACCGAATCGCGGTTCTCCTCAAAGATCCGGTCGTACGTTCCGCCGCGCTCCAGCAGCGCGCTGACCGCGGGATAAACCGTTTCCTCAAAGAAATCGACCGCCGTGTCACGGAAGGAATCAATCATAAAGCACTGCTGATAATACCCGAATCTGGCTGCCCGTCCGCTGTCGTATTTTTTCAGATATCCGGTATTCGTGAGATACCACAGATCCGCCTGCGGCAGCGGACCGCTCCAGTCGATCGTATTGTCGTAATCCCAGAGCGGACCCGCGAACAGCTTCTCCGATCTGCCGTCTTCGGGCTTGAAGAAATAACAGCTCGAAGCGAGCGCATCGGTGTTTCTGAAAATTTCGTCAATAAAGTACCGGCTGATAAAGGACTCCATATCCATATACTCGTCGCAGGACTTCCCGGTCAGTCTGTTGATCCCGTCTTTTTCGTAAATCGAATCTTCAAACTGCTGGAACAGCGAGGAAATGTATTCCATCTCCTCCCGCGACGCCGTTTCCGGTGAATGGACGGTAAAATACTGTCCTCTCGTCGTTCGGAACCAGCACTTTCCGCTCGCGGTCGTTCTTTCCTCGGTGTCTTTTTCGATCAGATATCCGCCGGTGATATCCCCGGGAGAGGTGACGCCCTGATAATACGTCATTTGTATTTTGCCGGAAAAGAGTTCGGGGTCCTGATATCCGGCGCTCACCATGACGGGCGTTTCGCCGCCGGTCACGTTCAGGTCGTCAAGATCGTTGATATCCACCCTGCCTTCGCCGACGGTGATCTTTTCAAAGAACAGATACGATCCGGTATACGCGCCGTTCATGAACACGTCGACGGGGATATACCGCGGCGCGATCGCGCCGATCGAATACGCGGCAAGGATCGCCATCTGATACCGGAGCATCGCGGGGTCCCTGTAACACGGAACGATGACCCACTTTTTCCCTTTCCCGAAGCCGAACGGATCCGCCTTTTTTTCGAGACTGATCTGAAACGTCTGCTTTTCGGTGTTCCACGACGCGTTGCCTCTGCCTCTGAACGATGCCGTCCCTGCCCGGTCCGCGTCGTTTTCGACCGAAACGAAGGTGCTTTCCGCACCGAGCGCCGCGGCTTTGGCGTCGGTCATCGACACGATGAGATCTCCGAAGCACTCTTTCCCTTTGTTTTCGGTTTTTCTCATGTCGGCGATCGTGCCGTAGGATTCATCGATATTGAAAAACAGCGACGGCGAATCGGACTGCATGACCTCAAGCGCGTACCCGACTCCGTTGACCGTCACGGTCGGCGGACCGTTCCCATCCGAGCAGTCGACGGTCGTGTACGCGGCGTCTTTTCCGTCCCTGACGCAGGCGAGCGTGAGCTTTGACCGATCGACCCGGCAGGGCAGGAAAAACGTGACCGTCCTTTTTACGTCGTCGGTTTTCGCGGGAATATCGTAATACGCCCCCTCGTTGTATCTGCTGGGGAGATACAGCGATTCACAGTCGACGGGATCCGTGAGCATACCGTCCGGGACCTCCTCCCAAAAGATATACGGGGGGTCCGTCTCCGGCGCCCGGGTCGTGAAAGACGGATCTCCGGAATCGGTCGTGCCCGCGCCGCCGGGACCTCCGCACGAGAGAAATACCGCCGGCAAAAACAGAAGCAGCAGGAGCAGCGGCAAAAGATATCTTTTTTTCATGATCTGACGTTTCCTTTTTGCAAATCACATTTTCGCGGGGATACGGCGTACGGCCGTCCCCGCCGTTTTTTTCTTCCGCCCTTTTTTCTTATTTTAGCATGGAAGCCGGGTTTCGTCAAGACAAGCTTTTTCCCCCTCCCCCTCTCCCCCTTTCGAGCAAAAGTGGTATCATAAACGTGCGGCGGGAGGGGCGTCCGTTCACTTTTCCTTCATTTATTTTTTACTTTTTGCTTCCGTGCGGAGGGGAAAGCCTTGACAAAAATCGCGCGTTTGTGTTATAATAAACAATAAAACTACCTATTTTCGGATCCCGTTTCGTGCCCCTTTACGATCCGGTCCGTTCATATTCATGCTGATCCATGGGAGGAATTTCATGAAAAGGATTCTTGCGATTCTTCTGTCCCTGACGGCAGTCCTTACCTCGGCCGTCTGCTTTTCGCCCTCCGCGGCGGCGGAGTCACTCTATATCCGGAAGATCGTCTCGGTGGTGTACGACGATTCCGGCAGTATGTTTGGGGATAAGTGGGCGTACGCGAACTATGCCATGCAGGCGTTCTGCGGGATGCTGAACGAGGAGGACCGGCTGTTCATTACCTACATGAGTAAGCAGCAGTCCATTCACGGCTATCAGCCCGAGGAGATCGATCTGACGGCGGGCGGCATCCAGCGCTCGGTGGACGAGATCCGGCGCATTTCGGACAGCGGTTCGACCCCGTTCGGCGCGGTCGAGCTCGCGTTCGACAAGCTGAAGACCGTCAGCGACCAGAACCCCAATACGCAGTACTGGCTCGTGGTCCTGACCGACGGCAATTTTGACGGGCTCGGCTCGAAGAGGCAGCTGAACACGCACTTTAAGGATTACGTGTCGCAGACCATGCCGAACGGATCGAGACCGCAGATCACCTTCCTCGGGATCGGAGACGATCTGACGGCTCCGGACGAGAACGAAAAATCGGGCATCTACACGTATCGCGCGAAGTCCGCCTCCGATATCCTTGATACGATGTCGCAGATGGCGTCGCAGATCACCGGAAGAACGCGTCTGGCGGCCGGTGAGATCACGCAGAGCGGGAAAAACGAGCTCACCTTCCGTTCCTCGATCCCGCTTCTGAACATCGACGTGTTCCTTCAGGACACCGACGCGAAGATCATTTCCCTCGTGCGGGAAAACGAGGAGAACGTGCCCGCCATGAGGACCGCGAATATCAGTTATCCGGGCTATGGGGCGCTGCAGGGCGAGATCACGCTGATGGGGAGCTCCCGCGTGCTCGGCGCCGGCGATTACGTGCTGACCTTTGACCGGGACGTGGACAAAAAGAACGTCATCCTCCTGTTCGAGCCGGCGATCGAGACCCGTATGATCATCGAGGTCAACGGGAAACAGGTCGACCCGGAGACCGGGCTTGGCGGGATGACCCTGACCGAGGGAGACAAGGTCAGCGTTTACTGCAGGATCTACGAGACGGGGACCGATAAAGAGATCAGTCCCTCCCTGATGCCGCCCGGCACGAAATACGAGGTCACGATCGACGAGGACGGCAAAACGGTCAAACAATCGAACGGGACCGATATGACGATCAAGGACTACGTCCTGAACGACGTCTATACGAAGATCACGGCGTCCGTGATGATCGACGGGTTCCGTCCCATCACGTACTACGAGGCGTTCACGCCGGAAAAATACGTGAAGAAAACGGTCTACACGATCACGCCCTCGTTCGGCGGCGGGACCAAGAGCATCAAGGCGGACGATCTGCCCGCCAATACGCAGATGACGGTCGTCTTCCGCATCGAGGCGGACGGCGTGCCGATGACCGACCCCACGGCGGTCAGGGCAATGAATCCGACGGTCACGACCTCCCTCGTCGGCAACGACGGGCAGGTGACGGTCGCGTCGGACGGCACGGTGGTCTTCACGCCCAACCGCGCGTCCGCTCCCGCGGGCGCCGAAAACGGCTACGACGTCGAGGTCACCTGCACGATCGCGGACGGGACCTCCGCCTCCGAAAAATATACGGTCCTGCTCGCCGACTTTCAGGTGGTCGCCGTCGGCAATACGCTGAAGCTGAAAAAGACCGAATTGCAGGGCAACACGCAGGGCGTTTCGTTCTACGTGACGAAGGACGGCGTCCGGCTCGGAAAAGACGACGTGGAGAAGAACATCACGGTCGTCCTGAACGACGAGCACGCCGCGCTGAATACCGACGTGGCGGTCGCGGCGGACGGCACGATTACCGTGGTCCCGTACGGGGTCGGCGATTACCGGCTGAACGCCGGGAACTGGCTGTTCAACTGGTGGCACTATTTCCGCCTGTCCGGAGAGGATATCACCGTCAGCCTGCTCCATCCCTACGGCTCCGCCTCCGACGTCATCGACGTGTGCGGAGAGGATACCGGGTATCTGATCCTGAACGTCATCCTGCCGCTCGTCCTCTTTGCGGCGATCGTGATCTCTGCGGCGGCGTATATCATCAACTTTATCACCAAGCCGCGCTTCGATTCGTCCGGCTCCCTGTATATCGGCTATATCAGCTATAAGCGGGGCGGCTCGCACGATATCGAGCTGCAGGAATACCGGCTGAAGCAGTACAACACCTTCCGCAATCTGTGCGGGATCAGCAAATACATGACGGTCAATATCGGCGGCATCCGGTTTACCGCGGTGAGAGGCGGCGTGATCTGCAAGGCGCCCTTCCCGTGGTACATCCAGGACGTCGAGCCGAAGGGCTTCGGTATTACGGTCCAGTGCCCGCAGGATATCGTGGACTACTCCCAGACGAAGGGAACGCCGATGAACATCAGGGAGATCAAGCCCGCCGCCGCGGTCGGGATCACGGATCCGCTGATCACGCCGTGCGATACGGTCTACTATTTCGTTAATCCGGAAGAAACCATGACCGGCGGTCAGATGAGGATCACGAGCGCGACCGCCATCTGTTACGCTTACGCGCCGCAGTGAACCCGCGGCACCCTTCAAAATAATAAACCGAAAAACGGAGGAAATAAAAATGGGAAGCAAAACGCTGTTACTGGGCCTCGGCGGAACGGGAAGCAGAGTGATCGACGAGGTCGCCCGGGTCCTGAACGGACGGGGGATCCCCTTCAACGAGGGCAACATCTGCTGCGCCGTTCTTGACACCAACGAAAACGACCAGAAGAACCTGGGCAAAAGCGGGACCGGGATCCCGATCATCGGGACCGGCAAGCCGCTCACGATCGAAACGTATTTCGCCAATCATCCCGAGATCAGAGCCTGGATGCCCGGCTCCCCCTCGCTGATGAAGGAGAGCATGTCGGACGGCGCGTCGCAGATGCGCGTCAAGTCCAGACTGGCGTTCTTCGATGCCGATATGACGAAATCGATCCACGTGCTGGAGCAGCATATCGAAAGACTGTTCAACGACGGGGACGCGCAGAAGTCCAAGATCCGCGTCATGATCGTATCGTCCCTTGCCGGAGGGACCGGCTCCGGGATGTTCCTCCAGACCGCGCTCTGGGTCAGAAAATTCTTTGACAAGCACAATATTTCCAGCGTGACCATCCGCGGGATCTTCCTCCTCCCCGATATTTTCATCGATACGCTCGAGGATATCCGGCAGGATCCGACCGAGATCCAGAGCCTGAACGCGAACGCTTACGCCGCCGTCAGCGAGCTGAACGCGATCACGAAGGTCAAGCAGAGAGGGTACCGCACGCTCCTCCCCCTGACGATCGACAATCTGTACGCGAACGAGACGGACGGGCGCCCCGTGTTCGACTACTGCTTCTTCCTGGATTCCATCTCGGAAAACGGCGCCGCGATGACGAGCATCTCGGACTACGAAAAGCTTGCCGCCAATCTGGTCTATATGCAGATGTACGCCCCGATGCACGACGATCTTTACTCCGAAGAGGATAATCTGTTCAAGCGCTTCCAGAACTGCAAGGACCCCGTGTACGGCTCCTGCGGGACCGCAAAGGCACAGTATCCCAAGGACAGCGTCGTGGAATACTGCGCGCTGAAGGCAGCGGAGGCGTCGATCTCCTCCGGATGGAGAAGACTGGACAATGAGATCCTGGACAAGAAGAGAAAAGAAAAGGAACGCGAAAAGAAGGGTGCGGTCATCACCAAGCGCGTCAACCCGCGGGAGGAATATATCCGCCTCTTTGATAAATACGCCGGGCGGACCGGAACGCAGGTCGGTACCGACCGTCTTTTCCTGACGCTCTCGAAGCAGACGAAGAACGTGCGGATCGAGAACGACACCGAGGTTATGACCGACAAGGTCGAGGACTTCATGCTGATGCTGACGAAGGAGCTTGCCACGAGCGTCGTCGACGAGTCTCTCTTTGCCGATATGAGCGGGTTCCTGATCAAGAACCGTGACAGCTGGATCGAATCCTTCGAGGAAGCGGAGACCCTGAAGCCGCTGGTCAAAAAGAAGAGAGACGCCGTTGAAAACTATATCGCGCAGGTCGGGGAACAGATGGAAGCTGCCGCGGAGGAGCTTGCCGACCGCGTCCTCACGACCGATATGGGCGATAAGCACCCGCAGAACGCGGAATCCGTTTACGCGCTCCTGACCGGGAAGGACGAGAACGAAGAGGTCCGGTTCATCCATCCCGTGGCAGCCAGATACATCCTGTGCAGACTTGCCGCCGCCCTCGCCGAGCAGCGTGACAAGATCAACGTGGACGCCTGCCTCAAGGCAGCGAGAGACGGATACGGGAACGGGAAAAAGCAGGTCGTCTTCGACAACCCCGTGACCAGAGAGGTCGAGGGGAGCCCGGAAAAGTATCTGGAGAGCAAGGCGTTCCTGCAGTCCAAGAAGAAGTTCATCAAGGCGTTCAAGAAGCAGTACGTCCAGTTCAACGCCTCTCAGAACGAGCTCTGCCGCGCGTACGCGGTCAACTACCTGATCCACGACGTCTGCATCCTTCTGGTCCAGCGTCTGGAAACGCTGATCAAAGCGTACGAGGCCTTCTTTGACAAGCTGATTCCGATCGCCGAGTCTCTCCGCGCGGATCTCAACAGCAACGTGGAGGGGACCTCCGGGACGGAAAACGGCGCGCGCAAGACGATCTACGTCTGCGCTTCCCGCGAGGACAAGGACGCGATCTACGACGAGATCGGTCTGCAGACCGACGAAGAGAACGCGGAGATCAACCGGATCGTGACCGAGGCGATGTACGGCAGATTCTGCGCCTCGGAAAATCCGCTCGCCGATAACAACGAAGAATGGAAATATAAGGACGTGACCACCTCCTTCGCCGCCAGCGTCTGCGGCGTATACCGCGATCTGATCGAAAGCGAACATCTCGGAGAGGTGGACCTTGACGTATATTCCGCACTTTCCTTCAGCACGCAGCGCGCGTATCTCGCGGAGCAGGAAAAGAAGAAGAAAAAGGGCGAGGAGGATACGACCGGCTACGTCGGGATCCACGCGTCCGCCGATACGGAGGCTGCCGCGAGGAGCTTCCGCGATCAGACCGCCCTGCAGAACCTCGTGGAACGTCTGAAGACGATCGCATCCCCGACGATGATCGTGGACGAGGAGCAGCCGAGCGACCCCAACGAGCATCTGGTCGACGCGAGAGACGACGATCCCGATCCCGGGACCGAGGTACTCCCGACCAGAAAGAGAAAGACCTTCTGGGGCTTCCATCCCGTGCTCGCCGCTAAGTGCCCGTCGCTTGCCGCCGTGCTCGGCGTGGACGTGAACAAGCAGAAGAACGACGCCTATTCGAAGAACGAGCTGGACTGCTACCGCGCTGTCTACGGGATCATGGCGAAGTACATCCCGAAATTCAATGAGATGAAGGACGGGGCGTATTTCCGCAGCTACCGTCAGGTCGTCAGCATGATGAATCAGGGCGCGGCGGACGAGGATCAGACCGTCCTGATCAATACGCCGCATCTGGACAAGAGATGGCATATGTTCATCCCGTATATCACCGAGGAGAAGCGGCTGGAGGAGGACAGCAAGTTCTTCAAGCTGTTCTGGCTCGCGGTCGGTTACGGAATGATCCGTCTGGACGGCGGAGACAAGTATCAGGTCCGCAGATTCAAAAAGACGGTCACGGGCGCGGTTTACACCAATTTCGAGTCCGTGATCTTCAAGGGCAAGCAGATCTCGAAGCCCGAGGTGCTTGAGCTGATCAGCGCGCTCCGCCTTGACGCCGTGTTCCGTCAGCAGGCGCAGCGGCTGGAAAAGAAGTACGAGGCCGAGTGCGGTCTTCCCACGTACGATACCGTCTTCTTCCGCGGCGAGGTCCACGTGATGAAGGACGATTCCATCGACGCGGCGGAGGGCTCGACCCGCAGGCTTGCCGTCGGCGGTCTGTCTGCCGCGAACGAGCTGAACGCCGTGACGCTGATCGTCCGCTACAAAAACAACACGAGAAGCGATATCGGCATGACCGCGACGCTGAAGCAGTCCCTCGAGGACGTCATCCGCGGGATGGTCGTCGGCAAGTACGAAGAGAACGAGACGGAAAAGGTCAGATTGAGAACGTGGAAGCTGTGCAGGGAGATCTACGACGCTTCCGCGATGCAGAACAAGAATCTGGACCTTTTCGATAACTGGATCAGCGGAAAAGATTCAACGATCACGGACTGATCCGAGGCAGAATACAGCCCGGGGGCGAGAAAAAACGTTTTTTCTCGCCCTGCGGGATTTTTGTCTGATAATACGGGAGGAAAAAGACGGTGCATACATTCTTTTTGAATACGTCGGGGCAGCAGATCGATAACGTCTCCGACCTTCTTGAGATCGAACTGGAAAACAAAAAGCTCGTGATTCTGGACTGCCCGTTCGACACGTGGGACAGTCGGGAGGACGGGTTCCGTTCCTGCGCCGTCAGAATGGGGAACCTCATCGACGATTACGAGGAGCTGAGCGGTGAGTATCAGCTCGTGATCTACGTGGACCTGATCTCCGATCAGACGTATTCCGCGATCCCGCAGGTGGGGACCAGGGGGCAGGAGATCTGCTCCTGCCTCGAGGCGCTGCACGCGTATTACGAGGACCTGATCTGCGACACACTGCTGAACGAGCTGGAGGACGCCGGGAGACTGCCGCTGCGGACTGTGATCCTGTTTGAAGAGAATCTCAATCCGAACCGTCAGGTCGACAGAAACGACGCGGTGAAGAACGGGATCCGCGAATATTGCCGCGGCTTCCTCGGTCTTCCGTCGGAGGAGGCGCTGAACGGTCTTTTCGCGGAGCGTCCCGCGCTCGCGGACGAGGCGGGGACGGAGGAATTCCTCGGAGCGCTCCGGCCTCTCTGCACGCCGGGTCTTGACGGGCAGCCGCTCGAACGGTACGGGGAGGAGCTCGACACGTTCCTGAAGGAGCGGCGCGCGGGCAATCCCGAGGCGTACCGTCAGCTGCTGGAAAAGGTCGGGAGCCACAGCAAGAGGCATTCGTTCGTCCGCGTCCTCTTTCTGACGAACAGAAGGGGGCGGAGCGCGAACAAAATGGAGCGGGCACGGCGCGGCGTACGGCTTTGCTGCTATCTGATCCGGGTCACCGGGGGAGAGGGAGCGGAAGAACGCCTTGTCCCGGAGCTGGACTGGAACGAGGTCCTGCTCCGCCTGAAAAAGGCGAAGCTGAAGTTCGGAGAACAGCACCGCTATACCGAAAATCTGTCGGCGAACTATACGGAGCTCGAAATGGCGCCGACGCTCTACCGTTACAACAGGGAAATGTTCGGTCTGGACGAGAGCGGGCACGTCAGCAGGGAGCTGACCGTCCGTGAGGTCGAAAAGGTCCGGGGCGAAACCAAAAAGAAGGGCGGAGAGACCGACGAAGAGCCGATGATCCGCGCCGATAAAATGACGGTGGTCGAAAAGGAGAACGCTCCCACACGGATGCTGCCCGGATATCGCGCGGTCGATCCCGAGACCGGGCTGAAGAAAGAGGCGGCGAAAAAGGCGAAGGGACGGGAGCGCGGAAAGGACGACGGGGAAAAAGAACGGACGCCGAAGGGCAGGGAGCTTGCCGCGGCGTATGAAAAGCGCGCCCTCGCCCTGCGGGAAGACCATACGGAATATCTGAAGCGGGTCGCCGCGCACGTCCTCGACACGATGTCCGATTACGCCGGGAAATCCGCCGAAAACAGTCCGGCGATCCTCCGCAAGCGCTCGGTCGGCATCGCGGAGGAGGACTTCCGCGGGCCCGAAACGGACTACCGCTACGCGGTGCCGGTCAAAGAGCCGGAGACTGATAAATTCACGAAGGTGAAGGACTTTTCGGAGAACGCGTACGAGACCGTTTTGCAGAAATATCTGGAATTCTGCGTCGGCAGGGCGCTCGCCGTGACCGATATCAAGGAGCTTTGCGACGCATTCCTGACGAAGCTGTACGGGATCGCCAAAAGTCTGGAGAAGGCGAAGACCGTCCTCCTCGGGCTGCTCGCGGCGCTCTTCCTGCTGCTGATCCCGTTCCCGCTGATCCAGTGGCCGGCGATCACGCAGAACGTGGTGACGGTCGCCGTGGCGCTCGGCTCCTTCCTTGCCCCGTTTGCGCTGCTTCTCGCCGCTTTCGGCATCGCCGTTTCCGCGCAGAAGAAAAAGATGCGGAAGGAATGGCAGAAATTCAGGGCGCAGGCGGACGACGTGATGCGGGACAACCGGACGGCGGTCGAACAGTACGATCAGCTCCTTGCCGAGTATATCCCCGCCCTGCGCTGGACCTACGAATACCGTCTGGACGTGGCGTTCTACGAGGATTGCTGCAAGCTGGCGCGTGCCAAGATCGCCCATCACATGGAAAAAACGCACGGGCGCACCGTCGCGGTCGCCAATCTGATCCAGGATCTGGAATACGACGGCGCCCTCGAGGTGAGGAGTGAGGCTCCCGCGCGCGCGGCAGCGCAGAAGACCGACCCCGCGGAGGCGGTCGATTACGCGCTCCCCTTCTGCAAGGGGGAGAAGAACCGTGCGTTCTATTCCGTTTTCAGCGTGAACGACGTGGACGAAATGATCGCAAAGGAGGGTGAGGGAGAAAGATGACGGTACTTCGGATCGTACTCAAGTGTCTTCTGATGCTTGCGTTCGTTTTTCTCGCGGCGGTCCCGTTTCTGCTCGGTCACGCGGAATACCGGCGTGACGTCAGGAACAGGATCAGCCACCGCCGGTTCCGGATGGCGGTCGCCGCCCTGATCTACGTGATCGCGGTCTCGATCGCCCTGACGGTGATCCGTTACACGGTCGGATGGGTCTGGGCGACGCCGGTGCTGACCTGGCTCACGGCGCATCTCCCGGTCAATCCGCAGGTGACCTACGCCGCCGAGGTGCTCGGCGTGATCCTGCTGAACGCGGTGATCGGACTTCTGTTCCGGCTGGTCGTCAAGCTCGTCCGGATCGGGATGAAGAAAAAGCTGACCGAACCCGGAAAAAAGGGGAAATTCAGCCTCGCGCAGAAGATCGGACGGAAGGTCGTCCGCGCGTTTTACAGCGAGACGTGGTTTTTCGTCGGCAGGGTGCTGACGGTACTGAACGCGGTCCTCTTCGCCTTGTACGGGATCCTGTTCTTCTGCCATCAGATCCCCGTGTTTTTCAGCGCTTCCCGGATCCCCTACGCGTTCCTTTCCGATCTGTTCGAGGCGGGCTACCGGTATCCGGTCCTGACGCTGCTCGTGACCTGGGAGGCTTCCCGGTTCTTCGCGGGGATCAGACACGCCGAGGAGGAGTGCCCCGAACTGTTTGAAGACCCGAAGACGGTCGGGAGCCGGCTGCCCGAGCTGGATCAGATCGACGAGGCGGTCCGGGCGGAATTCGGCGACCGGTATCTGTGCAGCGTGGATATGTCGGTCTGCGCAGGGGTCAACGCGGCGGAGCTCGACTATTCCAATGTCACAAAGCTGATCGGGGATGCGGTGAACGCCGACCCGAGAAACCCGAAGGAAGCCGAGCGCGTCTATATGAACTGTCTGGAGACCGTGATCGGCAGCGGGAAGAACGTGCTGATCAACGGCAGTCTCTTCTCCGATTTTTCCGCGTACTTCCTCCGCTACCTTTCGATCATCGTCGCGCGGGGGGACAACGTTCTCTTCGTATGCAGCAGCGACGAGCAGTGCAGACGGGTCTGCGACTACGTGAAAGAGGGGCTGACGCAGCTTTCCAGTCTGTACCGCGTCGGTTTTACGGACGAAAAGGTGAATCTGGAGGACCCGATCTGGAGGATCATCCGCATCAGCGGCAGCGACTCGTCGCAGGAGGACGCCGCGATCGCCGATCACAGCATCGTCGTTTCGACCCTCGATTACTTCACCTCCTTCCGGTTTGAGAACAACAACGGCAGCTTTATCCGCCTTCTGGATATGGTGGTGTTCACGGACACGGTGGACACGCTCAATATCTTCCGGGATCAGATCGCGCTGCTCAACGCCAAGCTCTGCAACATCGCGCAGAACAACGCCGAGCAGGCCAAAAACAAACGGACCAATCCCGACTACAAGGTGCGCTATATGGCGCGCCCCGTCCGGTACGTCTGCTTTGACGATACCGGGACCTCCGGGGTCGATAAGATCCTGAAGAATCTGCTGCAGGCGGAGTTCGTCTCCGCGGACGCGCTGTATTACCGCCCGCAGACGCTGATCCGCTGCTATTCCTACGAGGGGAAGCCGGACGCGGACGGGAAATACCGCAGCAGGCAGTATCTGGATACCGACGAGGACCTCGGAACGGTACTGAATATGGCGTACTTCTGCCTGTCAAAGGGCGCGGGGAACGTGACCGTTTTCATCGACGGGCGGGTCCCGCTGGAAAACTACGCCGAGACGCTTTCCTCCCATCAGGCACAGACGAAGATCCAGGCGAACGCGACGACCATCCGGCTGAACGCGCCGTTCGGCAATGCCGACCGGTACCGGGTCGTGATCGCCATGGATACCGACGACAACCTTCCCGCGGCGGTCAGAAAATACGCGTCCATGATGTCCGAGAAGCCGACGCTGATCATGATCTTCTCGGGGAAATACATGCTCCGCGACTATTACGCCGCGCATATCGACGAGCTGTGGCGCGGCACGCAGCTCGGACTGATCCCCGCCTGCGAGATCACGCAGCGGGAGATCGAGCAGGAGATCCTGACCCGGGCAAACGCGGGCGGCATCTTTGAGGAAGAGGTCTTCCGCCTCGCGTCCGGGATCCCGGCGTACGCGGAAGCGGTACGGCTGCACGGGATCGACGCGATCTTAAGGGGGATCGTCCGCAGCGTCCTCTCCGACCCGAAAAACGAAAAGGGCAGGGAACGGGAAAAGGAAACGGAATACCATCCCGAGGACTATTTCGAGTTCACGCCGGTCCGGGACTTCGACGAAGCGGGCAGATACCGCTCCGGGAACCGGATCACCCTGCGACGCAAAAGTCAGCTGTATGAGCTGGTCAACGGCAGAGGCGCCGCGATCCTGTCGGCGGGAGGGAAGCGTTTCGCCCTTGACACGCCGCGGGAGCGGATCACGCAGAATTATATCGAAGGGCAGAATCTGCTGTGCGGCGGACTGCTGTATCGGATCGACCGGATCGACCGTGCTTCCGGTCTGATCGTCGGCAGGCACGTCACCGGAGGGAAAAACGACGAGGCGTGTCGCTACATCCAGTCCAGAGAGTACCGCGTGGACCTCACGCCGGATAAGCTGAGAGAATTGAAGCGGGTCGATCACGTGCGGATCGGGACCGAAAAAGACGGGATCCGGATCGAGGACGCCGTCATCGATCTGTTCCGCGCACCGACCGAGGTCCTGACGAAGGGCTATACCGAGATCTCGCCCGTGACGCTCAGCGTCAGGACGGACCGGGAAGCGTATCATTATATCGACGATCCGGGAATGGACGCCGCGGCGAAGCACGTCTACCGCAGATACGGCGACGTGGAGGAACCCTACTATACCACGGAAGAGATCCTGGAGACCGGGGAATTCGAGGCATGGAAGCAGGGAGCGAAAATGCTCTCCGTCCGGCTGAAGGGCGATTTCGGCCCCGCGCCGGATAAGACTGCCGCGCTCGCCGCGTTCATGATGGGCGAGACGCTGCGTCTCAGATTCCCCTACGCGCAGGACGTGATCGTCGTCTGCCCCGTTCTGCACGCGCCCCTGCAGGGAGAAGACGCCGAACGGGTGAAGCACAGGCTCCCCGGTCTTACCCTGCTGCATCCGGAGGGCACGTTTAACGGTGACGGGCTGGAATTCCTCGTGATCGAGGACAGCGCGTCCGATCCCGGCGTTCTTTCCGTCCTGACGACGGACGGCGGCGATATCCTGAAGACGCTCTTCGCCCCGGTCTTCCGCTATCTGAACTGGATCCTGAAGGAGGGCGGAACGGACGACAGTCTCTGCTTCGGGACCGATCACGTTCCGGACTGCATGGATCCCGGGACGCTTCTGACGGTCGCCGACAGTCTCGGGAGCGGGGAACACGATCATCTGTACGTGAACGAGGACCCCACCGACGTGTTTGAGGAATGTGATTTCTGCGGCAGACAGTACCGGAAGGGGGAAAACGTCCTCGTTCTGGAGGACGGCAGGATCATGTGCAGAGACTGCGCTTCCAAACTGGTCGGAAACGACAAGAACGAGCTGCGCCGTCTGCTGGAGCGGGCGAAGCTCTTCATGGAGACCACCTACGGCATCACGCTGGACGACGAATACGAGTTCTGCTTTGACTCTACCGCCAAGATCCTGAAGGCGCTGAAGCAGAGCAAGGGCGTCAGCAGACGCGGCGGGGATACGGTCTTCCGTTCCTACGTGGACGAGAACAAGAAGGTCCACATCGAGTATTCACTCCCTGCCGCCAATCTCTCCGAGCTGCTGGCAAGGGAACTGACGCACGTCTGGCAGATCAAGAACCTGCCGTCGCTGGAAGGCGAGCTCGCGGAGGGACACGTTTCCCTCGTCGGGATCCAGTACCTGCGCTATCTCGGTCACGACCGTCTGGCGAATACGCGCACTCATATCCTTGAGACCTCGACCGGTACGTCCGGTACCGGTTACCGCAGACTGGTCAGCGAGCTCGTACGGAATCCGGAATACCGCAACGACCCGTTCCGGTATCTGCTGGAGAAGCACGGGAACGGTGAAACGCCCGCTCCGGTCATTCCCACGCCCGTCCGGATCGCGGAAGGGCTGCTCGGCGCGCGTTACGTTCCGGGAAAGCCCGACCGGGTCAAGGGCGGAAAACCTGCCGAGTTCTGGCGCTCCCGCTTCCCTGAGCGGCTGCAGCCGTATTACGATTCGATCCGGGACGCCATGCTCGGATTTGAGGATTCGGTCAGCGTGCCCGGACTGTCAAACGAGGACGGTCATCGTATTCAGCAGGCGATCCGCGCCGATCACCCCGAGCTCTTCTACGTGCAGAATTATTCGTTCGGCACAGTGGGCGGTGTCATCCGCTTCGGGTACTGCGTGCCGCGGACGGAAGCCGAGCTTCTGACGCGCCGGATCGAAGAGGCGGCGGACGCGTATCTCCGTGAGATCGACGATAGCATGAGCGCCTACGACGTCGAGCTGCGCCTGCACGTCAAGATGATCACCGAGGTGGACTACGACAGCGTCGCGCTGAAAAAAGAGGAAGAGGAGAACGGCCCCGATCCGAAGAAGATCGACCGGCTCCGCTCCCTGTGCGGCGTGTTCCTTGACCGCAAGGCGGTCTGTGCCGGTTACGCCCACGCGATGGTGTACCTGCTCAGAAAGTGCGGGATCGAAAGCGCTTACGTCCGCGGGAACGTCATCCGCAACGGCAGGAACGTCGGCGGACACGCCTGGATCATCGTGAAGGCGGACGGGGAGTATTACTACACCGACACGACCTGGGACGACAGCTCCAACACGGTGCAGGCGGTCAAACTGACCGATATCGGTCTGGCATATTTCAATATCACGACCGCGGAACTGCTGGAGGAACGCAATACGGACGGCAATCCGTGCGATCCGCCGCCCTGCACGGCGACCAAGGCCAACTATTTCGTGCATAACGGTCTGCTGCTCGAATCGTACGACAAAGCGAAGCTCGGCGAGATCCTTGCGGCTGCCGCGAAGGCCGGAATGACGACGGCGTACGTGAAATTCACGCAGCCGGCGGCACAGAAGACGTGTCTGGACCGTCTGGACAGCGGATCGGAGGACGGCAGGGACGTCGTGAAGGCGATGGCGAAGCAGAACGGGAAGGTCGAATACCTCTTCGCCAAGCCCGGAAGCTTCCATACCGTGGAATTTACGATCAAATACAAATAATACAATTTCTCGACCGAAAGGATGACAAAAATGAAAAACGCAAAGAAACTGACCGCGCTCCTGCTTCTGACCGCGCTCCTGCTCCTCGCTTTCGTTTCCTGCTCTTCCGCAAAGTCCCTCGTCGGGACCTGGAAGCTCCAGAAGAACGTGCTGGGCGTTGTGACCGAGACCGTTTATACCTTCAACGACGACGGCACGGGTTCGGTCAAGACGCTGCTTGAGACCGGGTTCACCTATACCGTGGACGGGAATCGCCTCGTGATCACGACCACCGTGCTCGGCATTTCCGCGAGCGACGAATATACCTTCAAGGTCCACGGCGACGAGCTGGAACTGACGAAGGAAAGTGAAACGATCACGCTGACGAGATCCAAATAACGTTCCGGAGCGGGACGCGCGGCAGGAACTTTCCGCCGCCGCCCCGCTTTTCGGCGTTTTCCCGCGGATCTTTTCTTTGAAAAGGGGGAAAAAAGATGCTGTACACCGAACAGACGAAAAAAGCGCTGAAACTCTGCTTCGAGGCACACCGGGATCAGACCGACAAAACGGGGATGCCCTACGTGTTCCATCCCTTCCATCTCGCGGAGCAGATGACCGACGAGGTGACGACGGTGACCGCACTCCTGCACGACGTCGTGGAGGATACGGAGATCACGCTCGACGATCTGCGGGACATGGGCTTTCCCGCGGAGGCGATCGAGGCGATCGGCCTTCTGACCCGCAGAGAGGGCGTGCCCTATCTGACCTACGTCGAGGCGATCCGCGGCAATCCGACGGCAAGGAAGGTCAAGCTGGCGGATCTGAAACACAATACCGACCGGACCCGGCTCGGGCCGGATCAGCAGAACGCGCCGATCACGGCAAAGTTCGGGCTTTATCTGCAGGCGATCGCCCGCCTGGAACAAGAATGACCAACGGACGGAGATTATTTACGTATGCCGGAATTCAAACGATTTGACTTTTCCGAGGACCCGAGACGCTTCAAGTGGTACCTGCGGCCGGTCGCGGACGCGATCTGCGCCCCTTATCTGAAACGGTATCAGCCGCGCATCCGCTATCACGGCGGCGCGGAATCGATCGAGGGACCCTTCCTCCTTCTCTGCAATCACAACGCCTTCATGGATTTCAGCGTTGCGTACAAGCTGCTGAAGGGGCGGTATCCCAACTTCATCGTCGCGATCGACGGGTTTATCGGCAGGGAACAGCTGCTGCGCGACATCGGCTGCATCTGCAAGCGCAAGTTCACGAACGACCCGATCCTCGTGCGGAAGATCAAGAAGGTCCTTGACCGCGGGGACGTGCCGGTCATTTACCCGGAGGCGCGGTATTCCCTGTGCGGAACGACTGCGCTCCTGCCCGAATCGCTCGGGCAGATGATCAAGCTCTTCCGCGTTCCCGTGGCGACCCTGATCTGTCACGGGCACCATATCAATTCCCCCTTCTGGGACACCTCCCACGCGCGCGGGATCCCCTACGACGAGGCGGATTATACGCTCCTGTTCACGAAGGAGCAGATCAAAAGCATGACCGTGGACGAGATCAACGACCGGCTCGTCGCGGCGTTTCAGTACGACGAGTTCGCGTGGCAGCGGGACAACCGCATCTCCGTCCCCGATCCGGAGCGCGCGGACGGGCTGGACAAGGTGCTGTATCAGTGTCCGCACTGCGGCAGGGAATACGGCATGACCTCGAAGGGGAGCCGCCTGACCTGCACGCACTGCGGCAAAACGTGGGAAATGGACGAGTACGGCGTGCTGCACGCGGAGGAAGGGGAGACCGAGTTCTCTCATATCCCCGACTGGTACGAATGGGAGCGGGAAAACGTCAGGCGGGAGGTCCGGGAGGGACGCTACTCGACCGGGACGCTGTCCGTCACCGTGAAGTCGCTCCCGAACGCGAAAAAGTTCATCGATCTCGGAAAGGGAGAGATGATCCACGACACCGCGGGCTTCCGGGTACGGATCTTTGACGAAACGAAGAGCGATACGACCGAAATCGAACTGAAGGCGGCGGACACCTATTCCGTCCACATCGAGTACCGCTATCTCTTCAAATTCGGGGACTGCGTGGATCTGAACACGCGGGACGACACGTGGTACGTGTATCCGTACGACTGTGAGTTTGCCGTGACGAAAATGGCGCTCGCGACGGAGGAGCTGTACCTCTTTGAAAAAGAAAAGAAAGGGAAAACCCTCAGGCCCGGTCTTGCCTGACGGAAACGGTATGGAAGCGTATTTTGCGGGCGGATGCTTCTGGTGCATGGCGAAGCCTTACCACACGGTGGAGGGTGTGACCTCGGTCGTGAGCGGCTACTGCGGCGGAAGCGAGGAAGACCCGACCTACGAACAGGTCAAGGGGCAGAAGACGGGGCACCGGGAGACCGTGAAGATCACGTTCGACCCGGAGGTCCTCTCCTACGCGGAGCTGCTGCAGGTCTATTTTTACAACATCGATCCCTTCGACGGCGGCGGACAGTATATCGACCGCGGGCATTCCTATACCTGCGCGATCTACTGGACGGACGCGGAGCAGAAGGCGCAGGCGGAAAAGGCGGTCCGTACGGTCGCCGGGGAATACGGGAAAGAGGTCTGCGTCTCGGTCGAGCCGCTTTTGCGGTTTTATCCCGCGGAGGAATACCATCAGGATTACGCGGAGAAAAACGCGGAGGCCTACGCGAAGGAATACGAGGAATCGGGCAGGGCGGCGGTGAAGGATACCGACCGTGTTTTCCTGCGGAACGACTGACGAAAAAAAGCGGGACGCGTACCGGACGGCAGCGCCCCGTGAAGACTCCGATCTTACGGGAAAGGAAAAACATTCATGGAAGAATCGTATCATATCAAGCTGAAATCGGGTCACGGCGCGCGCTACGCCATTCTCCCCGGTGACCCGGGCAGGGTCGAGCCGATCGCCCGTCATCTGGACGCGCCGCGGTTCCTTTGTCAGAACCGGGAATACACGATCTGGATGGGAGAGCTGGACGGGGAAAAGGTGCTCGTGATGTCCACCGGGATGGGCGGGCCTTCGACCGCGATCGGCGTCGAGGAACTGTACCGCACCGGGGTCGATACCTTCCTGCGCCTCGGGACCTGCGGCGGGATGCAGACCGAGGTCATCGGCGGGGATCTGATCATTGCCACGGGCGCGATCCGCATGGAGGGAACGACGAAGGAATACGTCCCGATTGAGTTCCCGGCGGTCGCCGATCTCTCGGTCACGAACGCGCTGGTCAGCGCCGCGGAGGAGCTCGGATACCGGTATCACGCGGGGGTCGTCCAGTGCAAGGATTCGTTCTACGGGCAGCATGACCCGGGCAGGATGCCGGTCGGCTGCGAGCTGAAGGAAAAGTGGAACGCGTGGATCGGCGCAGGCTGCCTTGCCTCCGAGATGGAGAGCGCCGCGCTCTTCATCGTTTCCTCGGTTTTGCGTGCCCGCGCGGGCGCGATCTTCACCGCCGTCTGGAATCAGGAACGCGCCGGGCTCGGCCTTGACAATCCCGAGGTCCACGACAACGAAAAGGCGATCAAAACCGCCGTGGCGGCGATGCGTCTGCTGATCGCAAAGGACGCAAAGAAAAAATGAAGGCAAGATAAGAGGCTTACGTTACGATGAAAAGATATCTTCTGTTTTTCGGCAGCATCCTGCTTCTCGGCGTTCTGCTCTGCGGCTGTGCGGGCGAGCCCGGGACGCCTTCCTCCTCCGGGGAACCGCTCGCGGACGGCACCACGGCGGAACCGGCGGTCACGCTGCCTCCCTTGCCGCCCGAGGAGATCGCCGCTTCCTTTTCCGCGGAGGCGGAACCCCTTCCGATCTCTCCCGTCTGCCGGGAGATCACGCTCCGGGGGCAGGACTTTTCCTCGGTGCGCGACGCGTTCACCGAGCGGGGATACCTCCCCGTTCCTTCCGCGGCAGCAGAGGGCACGAGGCTGCAGACCGCCGTGCTGAAAAACGATGAAACGGTCGTCACCGTCATCGGGACGGCGGGGGATGCCGTCCACGTGCTGTGGGAGGACGCGAAGGAAGTCAGCGTTTCCCCGCTTGCCCCGCCCGAAGATCCGCAGACGGGCGACGTCACGATGGTGCAGATCGGCACCGCGCGGGAAAGCGAAAAAGACAACCCGATGATCGGGATGTGTTACGTCTACCGTCTCGGGGACGGCTCTGCGCTGATCCTTGACGGCGGCAGCGGAAACGACACCTGCGCCGGGAATATTTTCCGCGCGCTGGAAAAGCTGGACGTCGCAAAGACCGGAGACGGGAAATACCGCATCAGCGCGTGGATCTTTTCCCACGGGCACGGCGACCATATCGGCGCCTTCAAAAAGTTTGCGGCAGGCTATGCCGGGAAGTATGAGATCGGTGCCGTCATGTACAGCTTCCCCTCTCCGGAGATCGGTCTGAGCGGCTGTGACGCGGCGGCGTTTGAGCAGACCGTGAAGGAATACTGTCCCGACGCGCTCCGCGTCAGCCCCCACGCGGGTCTGCGCTATTATTTCGGGAACGTCACCGTTCACGTCCTGTATCACCCCGAGCTGCTTTACACGGGGGAGAGCGGGATCAAATACTTCAACAATACTTCCATGATCCTGAAGATCGAGGCGAACCGGCGGACCGTTCTGCACATGGGCGACGCGGGCGAGCAGGCGTCGGAAGAGGCGTGGAAGGAGAACGATCCCTCCGCTTTTGAGAGCGATATGCTTCAGATCACCCATCACGGGCTCTATACCGGACCGGAATATCACCGCTGGGACAACGTGAAAAATATTTACGACGCCGCGTACGCGACCTACGGCCTCCTGCCGATGGGGACCCGCTATCCGGGGGACAGCCGCAACGGGCGCTATACCGTCCTCATCGAATGGGGCGTGAAGCTCGGCTATCAGGTGTCCTACGTGCTGGACCGGCGCGACGATCACGGCCGTCCCGTTCCTTCTCAGAGCGAATTCGACAAATTCGTTTCCGACGCGGAAAAAGGGCTGGCGGACTACGATACGCTGTACGGCTTTGACGGCATCAATATCGCTGAAAATCAGGACGGTATGATAACCTATCTGTCCGGCGCCGATACCGTGCCGATGGCGACGGAATTCCTCCTCGGAAAGACGGGGATCACGGTCAGGGACAATACCGCCCTCTCCGAATGGCTGGAAGGATAATTTCCCCCCTGCCGACGGAACGGAGGAAAGACGGCCCTTCTCATTCTTATCATTTGCTTCTCATCTTCTCATCATCGGATGACGGGAAACGAACCGCTGTTTTTCGGCTTGCCATGGCATGAGACAAAAAGCCCGCTGAATGACTTCAGCGGGTTTTTCTATGGTACGGCAAACCGGGATACGTCGCTTTATCGCTTATTTTACCGGCAGCTGCACTTCGGTCAGCCAATCTCCGACGGACTCCTTGTTCCAGATGCCGTCGATATAGCATTCTCTCGCAAGACCGGCAATTTCATAACCGTTCTTTTCGGCGTATTCCGCGATGAACGCGTACGCCTCTCCGATCGTATCGTAGGCGCCTTTGTGATAAATGCTCAAGACCTTTGCGGCGGGAAGCGTCCTGAACCGGATACGGTCATTTTCTTTGCCGAAGGACGTTACCGCCTCGTTATGGCGGATCCTGACGTCCGTTTCTTTGTATTCACCGTCGGGATACTCGCAGAATTCGTAGGGCGGCTCCGCGCATCGGATGCCGGGATTCAATTTCAGACATTCCTCGCCGACGGACGGGATCCACTGCATGGCGTCATCGTATCTGGCGAGCACCGTTTCCGATGTGCAGACGATCATCTCCGGGATCTCTTTTAACGTGACCTGATACTTCATTTCCTTTTCCTCCAGAATGAATTTGATGACGGAAATCTGAAGGTCGGTCTTTTGCCGTAATTTTTTGAGTTCTTTTTCTTTTTCCGACAGGATCTTTTTCACGTCTTCTCCGGAAAAGACGCTTTTGATCTCATCAATGGATAAGCCGAGCTGCCTGAAGGACCTGATTTTAGCCGCGGTCTCAAGCTGAACGGTTTCATAGAAACGGTACCCCGTCCATTCGTCAACGGACGCGGGGACCAGAAGCTTTTCTTTTTCGTAAAACCGCAGTGCCTTGACCGTGATATGGGATAACTTGGAAAACTCTCCGATTTTCAGCATACCGTATTCCTCCGGTTCCGTCACGTATGAAATGATATCATATCCTCTTAGGGGAGAGTCAAGCATTTTTTCAAAATTTACCTGCCGCGCCGGTTAGCCGGTGACGCCGTACGGGGGAGGGTCAGCGCCGTGCGGGGAACACGGCGGTGTCGGGCTCCAGACGGAGGGATACGATCTCCGGCGGGTTGAAGACGCGGGGGACGGGGTGCGGATTTCCGAGCCCGCGGCTGACGAAAAGGCGGTCTTCATAAAGACCGGCGGTGTATTCCGGGAAGACGCCCTGACCGGGCGCGAACACGCCGCGGCCGAAGAAACGCCACTGACCGCCGTGGGCGTGACCGGAAAGGATCAGGTCGATCGGGAGGCCGCGCAGATACGCCGGATAGTATTCGGGGTGGTGACAGAGAAGAAGCCGGAAGCCGGGCTGGGCGGCGAAACGCGCGGCGAACGCCGTGTCGGGCTGCGGGGTCTGCATGAAGTGCCCCTGCTTCCCGCCGGCGGGAAAGCCGGAGGAAAGGCCGCCGAGGGTGATCCCGCCGAAGGAGAGGAACGCGTCGTCGAGAAGGGTCGCGCCCGTCCCGGCGACGAGCGAGGCGATATCGAGCCCCGACTTGCGCTCGTGATTGCCGACCGAGACGAAAACGGGCAGGCGCTGCGCCGCTTCCGTCAGGAACGAGACACCCCGGGCATAGCCGACCCCGGTGTGGAGAAAGTCCCCGCCGACGAGAAGAGCGTCAGCGGGGAGCGTATCCAGCGCCGAAAGGACCGGCGCGTTATCGCATTCGTGCAGATCGGAGACGTAAACGAAGGAGAGCGGCCGTGAGACCGGGACCCGCAGCGTGAGGCGGGTAAGACGCGGGCGCACGGTCAGGAAAACGCTTCCAGCGCGTCGAGCTGTGCGTCGGTCGTTGCCCAGCTCACCGCGAAGCGGACGACGGTATGCGCCGCGTCCGGCTTGAGCCAGAAGCTGACGCGGAACTGCTCCTTCACTCTTGCGAGAGTCCCGTCGTCGAGGATGACGAACTGCTGGTTGGTCGGGGAATCCAGATAGAACTGCCAGCCCTTGGCGGCAAGGATCTTTTTCAGGCGTTCCGCCTGCCGCGCGGCGTGGGCGGCGATCTCAAAATAGAGCCCGTCCGTGAACAGGGTCTCGAACTGGATCCCGGTCAGTCTCCCCTTGGCAAGGAGGCCGCCGTGCTGCTTGACCGTAGTGACGAAGTTGACCGGCATATCCCCCTTCGGGAAGACGACCGCCTCGCCGATCAGCGCGCCGACCTTGGTCCCGCCGATATAGAAGACGTCGGCAAGACGGGCAAGGACGGGCAGGGTGACGTCGTTCTCCCGGCTCATCAGCCCGTAGCCGAGCCGCGCGCCGTCCACGAAGAGCTTCATCCCGTACTCCCGGCAGAGGTCCGCGAGCGCGGTCAGCTCCTTCTCGGTATAGAGGGTGCCGAATTCGGTGGGGAAGGAGATATAGATCATCCCGGGGAAGACCATGTGCGTATGGCTGTCGTCCCCGTAGAAATCGGTCAGATAACTTCGGACGGTGTCGGCGGAGAGCTTTCCGTCCTTTCCGGGCAGGGCAAGGACCTTGTGCCCGGCGCATTCGATGGCGCCCGCTTCGTGGACGCCGATGTGCCCGGTGTCGGCGGCGATCACGCCCTCGTAGTTCCGGAGCAGCGCGGCGATCACGATCAGGTTGGTCTGCGTGCCGCCTCCGAGGAAGGTGACGTCCGCCTCCGGCGTTTGGCACGCCTCACGGATCAGCGCGGCAGCGTGGGTGCTGAAGGGGTCGTTCCCGTAGCCGGGGACCTGATCGAGATTGGTTTCCGCAAGACGCCGGAGGATCGCGGGATGCGCGCCCTCGGAATAATCGTTTTCAAAGGAGATCATATCGTTTTCTTTCCCTTTCATAATACCAGAGAGTCTTCGTCGAGGGGCGGGATCGCGGGCTTCTGCCGCGGGACGCGCTTCAGCGGGTCGTAGGAAAAGGAGCGGCAGGTGTAGTCGCAGCTGACGATCCCCTTCTTCGAGCAGAGCACGGTGTCACTGTCGGCAAGGGTCGCTGCTTTTTCGCAGCAGGCGCAGATCTTCGGGACGTCGCTCTCGTTTTTTTTCTTTCCGAACATGGTTTCATTCCGTCGCTTTCTTGGTGGATTCCCCTTCATTATACACGAAACGATCCGCTTTTTCCATAGTTTTTCAAAAAAATCTTCCGAAGAAACGCAGAAAAACGCAGAAAATCATCGGTGTCAGGAGCGCGGAGGCGGCTTTCCCGACGAAATACCTGCCGGGCGGGATCCCCTCGCCCGCCGTGCAGACCTGCGCGGCGACCGACAGTCCCGACCAGCCTGCCGCCCCGGCGGCAAGGCCTGG
>JAZLIW010000133.1:0-3750 GCA_045617585.1 Eubacteriales bacterium | reverse complement strand
CCGCCTTTGCGATCGGGACGCGTTCGAGGTGGCGGCGGGAGCAAGCCCCCGCCCTACGGACACGAGGCGCGGCTGCGCCTTACGAATCGGTACGCGTTCGAGACGGCGGCGGGACACAAGCCCCCACTCTACGGTGGGATGCGTCCGGTTCCACGGTATGGGTCAAAAAAACAGAGACGGCTGCCGCTCCGGCTTCCGTCTCTGCTGATTCGGTTACAATTTCTCTGCCCCGATGAATCCCGAACGGGACCGCGTTCAAAACGATTCCGTCGTGCCTTCTTCTCCCGTCACTCCTCGTGCCCGTGATACCACTCCACAAGGTCGGCGAGGATGTACTCGCCCCACGAGTATTCCGAGAGGAATTCCCCTTCAAACTTGTCGATATCCCGCAGATTGGAGTCGAGCAGGTCGTAGTAGTCGCAGTCGAACATTTCGGTATTGACGCGCTGCCCGCGGCCCGAGGAGATCAGAAGCTCGCTCAGCCCGTTCTCGGCGAGCGCTTCGCGCAGGCGCTTGAGCGCGTTGTAGTAGACCTTCATCGCCTCGTTGCTGTACGGGCGGTCCTCCCAGATCGTGCTGTACAGCTCCTCGTTGGAGATCTCCTTGCCGCGCTTGGTCACGACCAGGGCGAGGATCTCCTTCGCCTTGCCGGTGAGTCCTACCGGCTTGCCGTCCATCAGGACCGAGAAGCGTCCGAAGGTCTGGATCACCAGCTTTTTCCGCTGCCGCTTCTGCAGCAGCTTCATGCGCTCGACGGTCATTTCAAGGACTTCGCGCTTGTAGGGCTTGACGATGTAGTAGTCCCCGCCGATCTTGTTGGAATCGCGCACGTATTCGTCGAACGCCGAAATAAAGACGATCAGGATATCCGGGCGGATCTCCTTCAGCCGCTTCGCGCATTCGATCCCGGTGATGTCGGGCATGACGATATCGAGGAAGACGATCTCCACGTCGTTGTTCTTCACGAATTCGATCGTGTCCTCCCCGCACCCGAACTGCCCGATCACGGTCAGATCCGGAATGCCGCTGCTCAGCCGCATAAAGCCCTTGATCATCAAAGGCTCGTCGTCAACGATGATCGCTCTCATTCCCGTTTTCCTCCTTCTTGTCGGGGATCAGGATCGTCACGGTCGTTCCCTCGCCGATCCTGCTGTCAAAATAGACCTTCGCGTTCATGATCTTTTCCAGACGCAGCGTCAGGTTCAGAAGCCCCGTCGAATCGCGCTTGTGCTCGCGGATCTCCTGCGTGACCTTCTCGTAGTCGAAGCCGACGCCGTTGTCCTTCACGACGATCACGGTGAAGCCGTTCTCCCGGAACGCCGAGATCCTGACCAGACCGTCGCTGCCCTTCTTCGGGTACAGCCCGTGCCGGATCGCGTTCTCCACGAGCGGCTGGATGCTCAGCGGGACGACCATGAAGTCGTCGTACCGGATCGCGAACTCGACCTGCATCCGGTCGCCGAAGCGCATCCGCTCGATGTTGACGTACGCCTTGATGTTCTCCACCTCACGGGAGAACGGGACCAGCTCGTCGTTCGACAGCGACTTGATGCAGGCGCGCAGATGGGTCGTGAAGTCGCAGATCAGGTCGGACGCGTACTGCGGGTCCTCCAGAATGATCTCCCGGATCGAGCCGAGCACGTTGTAGAGGAAATGCGGCTGCATCTGCCCGGTGGAGATCTTGATGCGGGACTGGTTCAGCTCCTCGGTCAGGTTGCGGATCTCGCGCTCGTGCGAGATCTTCTCGGTCATGTCGTAGAGCACGCAGAGCGCCGCGACGTTGCCCTCGCCGTTCTTTTCCCGCTTGGACATATAGTAGCTGTGGCGGAAGTCGCGGGCGGTGCCGTCCAGCCAGGTCGAACCGTAGTCGGTCTCGATGATGCTGTGCCCGCTCTCGAACTCCTGACGCAGGCGCAGGGTGGAATTCTTTTTGACGAATTCGGCGCGCTCCGCCTCGGTCTTGCAGACCCGCTTCGACCACACCTCGACCACGTCGTCGAACCGGAGCGGCAGGGCGAGCCCCGGCACGTCCACGTGCCGCATTTCCTTCCGATCGTTGACGGCGATCGGACCCTCGACGATCAGTCCGCTCGTCAGATCCACCTCAAGGAACGCCAGCATATTGTCAAGCAGGGCGCTGCGGTAGATCTCCACGCGGCGCAGCGCCGCGTCCTTCTCCGCGATCTGGTTCATATCGTGGATGACCAGCGCGTCCACGTTCTTCAGCCCGACGATCAGGTAGCGCTGCCCGTCCGAGACCGAGGGGCACGCCTTGACCGAGAAATACGAGCTCACGCCGTCGACGTTCATCATGAAGCGGATGCGCCGCGTTCCCTCGCGCCGGACGCTTTCGGTCAGGTTCTGCTTGTCGAAGAATTCCCGCACGCGCGCCCTGTCCTCCGGCACCGTGTCGCCGAGGACGTCGTCGCAGATCACGCTCCAGAAGCTCTCGCCCTCGGATTGGAGCGGCGACTGGTTTTCCGCCTGCGCGGTCGTGAAGACCCGGTAGTGGTCGTTCGCCGCGTTGACGTAAAAGATCTTGTCGTAAGACTGGGAAAGGACCTTCGTGATGTCCGAATAGGTGCGGACCTGTTCCTGCGCCTTCCTGACGTTCAGATTGCTCAGCTTCAGCTTGAATTCGCTCGTCCGCGCCACGAAGAAGATGTACGAGCCCATCAGGATGACCAGCCCGACCGTCGCCGTCACGTAGGCGATGCCGAGGGAACGGACGGTCTGCAGATATTTCTCGCTCTCCGCGTACATCCGCTCCACGTCGCCCTGATGGAGCATATAGAAGAAGCGCGTCCCGTCGTCTCCGAGCGGACGGAAGATCAGATATTCCTTCTGCTGCTTCGCGACACGCAGAACGCCGATGTTCTCTCCCTTCAGCGCTTCCCGCGCGTCCTCTTCACTGCCGTCCAGATAGGTCCCTCCGGCAAAGAAGTCGAAAACGTTGTCTTCCTTGATCGTGTACCGCGCAAGATTGCTCCGGGACAGGATGTTCCCTTCCCGGTCGGTCACGAAGACGATCCGGAACGTGAACGTGTCCGAATTCAGGATCACGTCCAGATCACTGACCCCGTTTTCAAGGGAAAACCGGATGCTCTTCGCGTACGCGTCCGAGTTCTCTTTCATGTCCGAGATGGCGTGCTCCTCCGTGCTCTGCTGAACGCTGCCGTTCGTCTGCGATACCGCCGCAAAGATCACCGAGATCACGATGATCACCAGCACGACCACCGTCGTGATAAATGGCCCCAGAAATATCTTGCCGATATTCTTGAATTTCATGTCCGCGCTCATCCCCTTCCCTTTTTTCCATTATAAGTCAACTTTTTTCGTTTGTCAAGAGAGGACGGGGGACGCGTGTCCTTTCTCTCCAGAGAAACAGGTTCGCCTTCGGCGAATCGGTTCGCCTTCGGCGAACCGTACCAAAGAGGCAACCACTGTACATAATACTTTGCCCCTCCGCCCACCGCGCACCGCGTCATCAAAGTCCCCCGCTCCGCCTCCCCTCCGCTCTCCGAACGCGACCCAACCCGGTAGGCGCGCATATTCGCGCCGCGCCGTACCCCGTAGGGCGGGGGCTTGCTCCCGCCGCACCTCGTTCGCGTCCCAACCCGGTAGGCGCGCATATTCGCGCCGCGCCTTCGTCACCGTAGGGCGGGGGCTTGCTCCCGCCGCACCTCGTTCTCGTTCCGATCGGTAGGCGCGCATATTCGCGCCGCGCCTTCGTCACCGCAGGGCGGGGGC
>JAZLIW010000132.1:0-3939 GCA_045617585.1 Eubacteriales bacterium | reverse complement strand
CTGTTCAGCCCGACGGGCAGGCAGAGCATCGCGGCGGTGAAGAAGGACGCCTTCGGGTCACGGGTCACGAACCACATGAGCGCCGAGAAAAAGGCGGGGAGAACGATCAGCCGAAGAGCGACGACGGCGTACGAGCGCCAGCCGCCGAACGCCTCTCTCAGCGGGATCCCCGCGAGGACCATGCCGGTGATCAGCATCGCCGCCGGCGTCATGCAGCCCGCCGCGCCCGAAACGACGCCCGTAAAGAACGCGGGCAGCGGGATCCCGATCAGCCCGACCGCCATGCCCGCGAAGATCGCGAGGATCGTGGGGCTCGTGAAGATATTCAGGTTCAGCTTTTTCTCCGGGTTAAAGATGAACATCCCGAAGGAATAGATGAACATATTGAAGGGCATCCCGAAGACCATGAACTCAAAGAGCATTTCCCCGCCGTAGACCGCTTCGATCAGTGAATAGCCGAGGTAGCCGAAGTTCGCGACGATCAGCCCGAAGAGATAGACCTCCCGCGTCCGCTCGTTTTTGGTCAGCAGACGGGAAAGGATCCACGCGAGCCCGATCGAGGCAAGGAGCAGCCCCGCCGAGGCAAGGAGCAGCGGCGCCTTCGTCACCACGGTCTGACGCGTGCAGTTCTCCGCGAAGGTGCGGAAGCAGGTCGCCGGCATGAAGAGCCAGAGCAGCAGCTTGGAGAGCGTGTCCGAAGCGTTTGCCGGCGTGACCTTTTTCTTCTGAAAGAAATAGCCGATCAGCATGAAGAGGAAAAAGATCCCCATCTGATTCAACGATACCAAAAATGTCGTTTTCATTTTGATCCAAAAGAAGGGGCTTCCTGTTACGAAAGCCCCTTTTGTAATGACGTTGAGAACGGACCCCGTGAGATCAGTTCTTTTCTTCCTTCTTGTCTTCCTTCTTGGCGAGGATGAGGTTGGTCAGGATACCGAGGATCAGCGCGCACGCGACCTCGGTCAGGGTGACCTTACCGAAGGAGACGGTCAGACCGCCGACGCCGGCGATCAGGATGACGGAGACGACGAAGAGGTTGCGGTTGTCGCCGAGATCCACGGACTGGATCATCTTCAGACCGGAGACGGCGATGAAGCCGTACAGCGCGATGCAGACGCCGCCCATGACGCAGGACGGGATGGTGGCAAGGAAGGTGGTGAAGGGAGCGACGAACGCGGCGACGATGGCAAGGAGCGCGGTCACGAAGATCGTGATCACGGAAGCGTTGCCGGAGATCGCGACGCAGCCGACGGACTCACCGTAGGTGGTGTTGGGGCAGCCGCCGAAGAACGCGCCCGCCATGGAGCCGACGCCGTCACCGAGCAGGGTGCGGTGCAGACCGGGATCCTCAAGCAGGTCGTGCTCGATGATGGAGGAGAGGTTCTTGTGGTCGGCGATGTGCTCCGCAAAGACGACGAACGCGACGGGAACGTACGCGACGAAGATCTTGGCGACGTAAGCGCCGGTCAGCTCGGAGAAGCCGCCGAACGCGGTCATGAAGGTGAAGGAGGGGAGCCACTGCATATTGGCGAACTTGCCGAAGTCGATGATCTGCATCGCGGGAACGGAAGCGGCGGTGCCGATCACGGTGAGGATCGCCGCGGTCGCGTAGCCGGCGCAGATACCGATGATGAAGGGGATCATCTTGAGCATCTTCTTGCCGTAGACCGAGCAGAGCATGGTGACGGCGAGCGTGATCAGACCGCAGAGGATGCAGAGGTAAACGGAAGCGTTCTGTGCGGAGCCTACGACCTCGCCTGCCTCGTTAAGAACGTCATGCGCAACGTTGCCGGTGGCAAGATCGCCGACGGCGTTGCCGGAAAGGGAAAGACCGATGATGGCGACGGTCGGACCGATGACGACCGCGGGCATCAGTTTATCGATCCACTTGACGCCGCAGAACCTGACGACGATCGCGATCACGACGTAGACCAGACCGGCGAACAGGGCACCGAGAAGGAGACCCAGATAGCCGAGGTTCATCGAGACGCCGCCCGCGAAGGCAGCAGCCATCGAGCCGAGGAACGCGAAGGAGGAGCCGAGGAAGACCGGGCTCTTGAACTTGGTGAAGAGCAGGTACACGATGGTACCGCCGCCGGCGCCGAAGAGCGCCGCGGACTGGGACATCCCGTTGCCGACGATCGCGGGAACGGCGATGGTGGCGGCGAGGATCGCAAGGAGCTGCTGGAGTGCGAAGACGATGACCTGACCCATTTTCGGGCGGTCCTGCACGTTGTATGCGAGTTTCATGCCAAAACCTCCAAAATATATTTTATTTTATTTTGTGCCTTCGTTATCGTCCGTGCCGCAGAGGAGGACGGCGGTCTCCCCGTCGAATTCGGGGACGAGGACGCGCACGGTCTCGGTCTTTGCGGTCGGGATGCTTTTGCCGACGTAGTCGGCGCGGATGGGAAGCTCGCGGTGGCCGCGGTCGATCAGGATGGCGAGCTGGATCTCCTTCGGCCTTCCGACGGAGAAGATCGCCTCGATCCCGGCGCGGACCGTCCGCCCGGTGTAAAGCACGTCGTCGACGAGGATCACCTTTTTCCCGACGACGTCGGTCGGGAACGACTCCGTCCGCAGGACCGGCTGGTCGGCGGCGGGCGTCAGATCGTCCCGGTAAAAGTTGATATCGAGCTCGCCGCAGGGCACCGTGACGCCCTCGATCTTCGCGATATCGTTCCGGATCATTTCGGCAAGCGTTTTGCCGCGGCGCCGGATCCCGAGGAGCACCAGCCCCTCCGTCCCCTTGTTCCGCTCGAGGATCTCATGGGAGATGCGCATCAGGGAGCGGTTCAGCGTCATCTCGTCCATCAGCAATGCTTTGACCTTCATACGGGGATCCTTTCCGCAAAAAAACTGCCCCCCGGAGGCCGGAGGGCAGGATCATACCATTTATTATTTCAGCGGCGGGCGCACCCGTCTCACGGTATTCTTGCCGGTCTCACAGGACTGCATTAAAGCTTTACCGTGCTTCATTATAGCATCGGGACGGTGGAATGTCAACCGTTTTTCCGACATTTTTTTGCTTTTTTCCCTTCCGGATACCGGAAGCGGGAGGCGCGTTTTCAGGGCCGCTCCGTCTCACCGAACAGAAGGGGCAGCAGCTCCTCCGCGCTCATCCCTCCGATCCCCTCGCCGTCGCTCAGGACGGAGGAGGAGAAGCGGAACACCGTCGTCTCCGGGGAGAGATACGTCCCGGCGGACCGCGTCACCGCGGGGTATTTCGCGTACCATTCCGGGAAGCAGGTGCGCATATAGGTCGCGGCAAGGCGGGAGGCGTCGCTCTCTCCCTGCTCCCCGACCGTGCCGCAGAGGATCACGCCGTTCGGCGAGCAGTGCAGGATCACCGCCGAGCCGTCGGCGCAGGTACCGAGCGAGATCCAGACGTGCCCCTTCATGCTGACGACGTCCCCGGGGCGGAGCGTGCGCGGTTCCCCGGCGCCGATGAAGGAACCGAGCCCGAGATCGGCAAAGTGCTTTGCCATCCCGGTCGAGCCGACGACGTAGCCCTCCAGCCCGTTCTCGGCGTGCAGCGTGTTATAGACCGTCCAACCGACGAAGCCCGAGCAGTCGAGCCCGTTATGGATCTCGTACCGGTGCGCGTCGTGGTCGTACGTTTCGTCCTGTGCCGCGGCGAACGCCGCCCACGCGTCCGAAAGTCCGATCGTGCGCGCCTCGTCGCCCGTGCCGTCGTCCGCCTCGTTCCAGCCGCCGCCGAATACGTACATGACCGATCCGATCGGGGAAAGCCCGGTCACGAGGAAGTTTTTCAGCGTGCGCAGTCCCGGTACGGGCGTCGGGCGCACGGAGACCGGCGCCGCCGTTTCGGGCTCGGTCACGGGGACCGTTCCGGGCTCGGTCACGGGCTCGGTCACGGGCTCGGTCGCGGGGCCCGTTCCGGGGGCCCAGTCGGGGGCGGACGCGGGGTCCGTTCCG
>JAZLIW010000131.1:0-20029 GCA_045617585.1 Eubacteriales bacterium | reverse complement strand
GACCCACGTTTCTCCGCCGTTCTTCGAGTAATACCACTGGTAGGTCAGTCCGTCGCCCTCTGCCGTCACCGAGAAGGTCGCGGAGCCGGGGGCGGTCAGAAGGTCGGCAGGCTGAACGGTGATGCTCAGCGGCGTGCCGATCGTCAGACGCGCGGCTTCGGAGGTCTCCTGTTTGCCGAAGGCATCGGTGACCGTGCAGCGGTAGAGATAACCGTCAACGTCACTTCTTGCGTTGACCGTGTAGTTCGCGGTCTTCGCGGAGGCTGCGGTCGATCTGACCCATGTTTCTCCGCCGTTCTTCGAGTAGTACCACTGGTAAATCAGTCCGTCGCCCTCTGCCGTGACGGAGAAGGTCACGGAGCCGGGGGCGGTCAGAAGGTCGGCAGGCTGAACGGTGATCTTCATTGCCGCACCGATCGTCAGACGCGCGGGATCGGTCGTGATCTGATTTCCGCGGACGTCGGTAACCGTGCAGCGATAGAGGTAACCGTCAAGATCCTGCCTTGCGTTGACCGAGTAAACCGCGGTCTTCGCCGAAGCGGCGGTCGCCTTGACCCACGTTTCCCCTCCGTTCTTTGAGTAGTACCACTGCCAGGTCAGTCCGTCGCCTTCCGCTGTCACGGCGAAGGTCACGGAGCCCGGAAGGGTCCTGAGGTCGGCGGGTCCGGCGGTGATTTTCAGCGCGGTGCCGATGACCAGCCGGGCAGGTTCCGAGGTAATCTGTCTGCCGTAGGCATCGGTGACCGTGCAGCGGTAGAGGTAACCGTCAAGTTCCTGCCTTGCGTTGACCGAGTAAACCGCGGTCTTCGCGGAAGCGGCGGTCGCCTTGACCCACGTCTCCCCGGCGTCCTTGGAATAATACCACTGATAGGTCAGCCCGTCGCCCTCCGCCTTCACGGTGAAGGGAGCGGAACCGGAACGGATCGTGATATCGGAAGGCTGAGCAGTAATCTCCGAAGCGGAGACCCGGATATCGAACCCGACGATCGGGCTGATCCGCGCTTCGCCGTCTTTGACGCAGTAAAGCGTGAGAGCAACCGTTTCGTCCGTCGTTTCCGTCCCGATACCGAGCACGAAGTGTGCGAGGGAAACGCCGTTTTTGACGACGTCCTCCGCGCTGACCGGGATCACGCAGATCACGGTCCCGGTCCCGTCCGCGGTCCGCACCCGGCGTTCCGCGTAAAGACGCAGGTCCGTGCAGCCCGCAAGAAGCGCCCGATCCGCGTAGAAATGCAGCTCGATCCCGCCTTCGAGGGTCACGCCGTAGGTCATTCCGAATTCCGGAACGTCAAGCTGCTCCGCGTCGGGATCGATGCTGCCGCCCGCCTCGTGCGACGACGGCGCCGCCGTGCGGACGACCGCGGAGATCACGTTTCCGGCAGCGTCCTCGATCAGGACCGTATATTCCGTATCGGGATACAGCCCGGTAAAGACGCCGTCCGTGTTCCACAGACCGTCCTGATCCGCAATGCGGTATCTTGCTCCGCCGAAGACCCTGACCGTTGTCGGGGTCACGTCGGGCGTCTTTCTCACGAGCGCATCGCAGATCACGATCCCGCCCGGCACCGTGATGCCGTACTCGACCCGGTCGCAGCCCTCCGCGGTAAAGACCAGCGTATAGGCTCCGGGAACGATCCCGCCGAAGCGGTACTGCCCATCCCGGACGGTCGTGTTGCGGACGGTCTCGCCGTCCTTTTTCAGTTCGGCGAGGATCTCCGCGTCGGTGCCGAGCTCCGTTACGGTCCCGGACAGCGTTCCGACACCGTAAACGGCGGAAATATCGGATACCTTGATCACATAGGTAGAGAAGTGTCCGGTCCTCATCGTCAGGGTCATCGTGTCCGGATCGAAGAACGATTCCACCGGGCTCACGGCTCCGTTCGAAGCAACGTAGCAGATCGGAACGTTTCCTTCCAGCGGCAGGAAGTCGAGCGGAATGGTGACCAGCGCGTTTCCGCTGTCGAACAGAACGTCTCTGCCGTCTGCCGTCAGCCCGAAGCTGAACACCAGGTCTCCTTCTTCCGTTGCCTCAAGCAGGGCGGGATCCACCAGATCGATCAGCACGTGGACGTCGCTGCCCATGCTCCGGATATCGGACGCGGCGGCTCCGTCAAAGGTGATCGCGGCAAGATCCGAGCGGACGGTCATTCCCGTCTCCCCGAGGGAGGACACGGTGTCTGCACCGATCCGGATATCGTATTTATCCGCGTTTCCGGTTCCGGCATCCACGAAGATGCCCTCTTGCGTCACTTCCGTTTCCGGGTCCTCAATGACCGCGTAAGCGGATCGCGGCGTTTTCTGATAGACCGCTCTCGCTTCCACGTAGCCCATCGGAGCGGAAACGAGAAGGTCATC
Source organism: Eubacteriales bacterium (assembly GCA_045617585.1). Classification (GTDB taxonomy): domain Bacteria; phylum Bacillota; class Clostridia; order Oscillospirales; family CAG-272; genus CAKRZE01. The sequence goes on along the minus strand of JAZLIW010000131.1, from coordinate 17,674 downwards.
CGCTGCGCCGTCCCCGTTCGTATCCCAACCGAGGAAGGTATAGGAATACGTGCCGTCGTCCGCGATCTGCGTCTGGAACGCAGACGGCAGATGGACAACGCCTCCGAGGCGGGACAGCGACGTATTAATGATGCCATACAAGTTCATGTACACCGTGAAGTTCCATTCTCCGCGGTAATAGACCGTGTTGCCGTTGTTCCAGCCTTCATGCCACTGGCAGGTATCTCGGTTCTGATAGCAGTAAACCGTCGTACCCTTCGGGACGGCGAACGCCTGCGGAAGATCCGTGACCTCCGGTCCGAGGATCAGGTTGCCGATCTTCGACGCGGGCAGTTTCGCACCGATGCCGATCGGCGTGTTCAGGACCAGCGTTTCCACGGAATCCGCTCTTGCGTTCACGACCGAAAGCGGGCAGTTGATGATCCACGTTCCGTTGGCAGACGCCTCACAGGAGGTGATCCCGGCTGGGGTCCTCAGGTCCCCGTTGAACTTGACGGTTCCGATCGATTGGATCGTGTCCGGGATGTTCATAGAAGGAAGAACGCTCTTATGGAGACCGATACTGGTCACCGAATCCGGAATGACAACCTTTTTCAGCTTCGGGCAGTTATCGAACGCCCAGGAGCCGATGCTTATCAGACCATCGTGAAGAACGACCTCTTCGAGGGACGGACAGTTTTCAAAGACTCTGCCGATGGACGCCTCGGCACCGCTGTTGATCACGACCTTTTTCAGATTGGGTTTCGTTGACAGGGACGACTGGGTCATCGGGATCTCCAGATATTCCAGTGAATCCCATCCGGTGCTGCCCAGAATACCTCTTTCCACCGTGCATTCCGAAGGAATGACCAGCGTTTTCTGCCCGGTACAGCAGCCCGCCAGCGCGTCTGCCCCGATATACCGGATGCCTGCAGGAACGGTGAATTCCCTCAGAGAGGTACCGGAAAACGCCTGTTTTCCGATGTATTCCACCGTGTCGGGAAGAAGGACCTCTTCCAAATTGCTCAGTCCGGAGAAAGCGCCTTCGACGATCGTTTTCAGATTCGTGTTGCTCAGATCCACCGAGGTCATATTCTTTCCGACGGTTTTGCCCGTGATCTCTTCCAGACAATCCGGGAAAACGATGGTTTCGAGACCCTCGTTGCAGTAATCCAGACATTGGATCTGAGAGGTCGAAATCATCTGCGGGAGTTCCAGATATTTCAGGCATGTGCTCCTGATCCCGAGTCTCAGCGTTCCGGTCAGTTTGCCCTTGATGGTCAGGCTTTCCAGCGCGTATCCCTCAACGGGAAGCCCCATTCTTTCCCCGATCACAAAGTTCGTAACGTCGCCGGTAATGGTGACCGTTTTCAACGATTTCGGGAAATTGTCCGGTGCAAACGGGACCGTCAGGACCTCCAGACCGCTGATATTCCTGATGCTGTAAGAGGTAACGGAATCAGGCAGATACAGCTCCCGGATATCCGAGCCCTTGAAACCGCAGAGGACCACCTCGATCCCTTCGGGCAGGATCAGAGAGGAAAGCCGGTTTTCATCAAAGCACAGATTCCCGAGTATTTTCAGCGGAGTGCCGGCAGCGTTGAAGGTGCGGATCGTCCCGCATTGCCAGAACGCGTTTTCACCGATCTCCTCAATTGCGGTGTGCCTGAGGTCGAGGTCCTCGATCTGAAGCGCCGTGTTCTTGGCAAAAGCGCCGATCCCGATCGAAACCAGAGTGGTCGGGAAATTGATCTCCGTGAGGTTCGGACAGGAGGCAAACGATTTCAGACCGATATATTTCAGTCCTTCCGGCAGACGAATCGCGGTTACCGCCGTGCTGGCATTCGAATACCAGCTATAATTATTGATGTTCTGTTTACTGGTAAACGCGGCGTCGGCAACGATCACGGTCCCGTCCCGGACGGTCACAAGACCCTTGGCGCTCTTGTTATCGACCAGAACCTTTCCGTAATAGGAAAGACCGTCCGCCGTCTGTTCCAAAAGCGACGTATAGGAGAAGACATAAACGCCGACCGATTTCAGGTTTTCAGGCAGATCAAAGGGCTGAAGGACGCGGCAGTTGTATAAGCATCCCTCTCCCAGGCGCTCGACGTTATCCGAAAGAACGAGCTCGCTCAGCGCCGTGCAGTTCCTGAAGGTGTAATCCGAAAGCGTTGTCTGAGCGGAAAGCATTTCCGCACGGACCAGCGCGGCACATTGATCGAAAACGTATTTCCCGTATCCGGTGACAGACTGCGGGACGATAACGGAGATCAGACCGCTCTGTGCAAACGCGTAATCTCCGATCTCCGCGGTTCCGGTCAGATCAATGCCGGTAATGCCCGCCCGGCGGAACGCTTCGGCGCCGAACGTCTGTCTGCGCGGAGTGCCGGTCACGACCGAGGTCAATGCCGTACAGCCGCGGAAAGCGCCTTCTCCCCAGACGATCTCCTCCGCGTTTTCCGCGGAAAGGAGCGTGAGCGATGTGCAGCCCTCAAAGGCGGATTTGCCGAAGACGACCGACGTATCCGAAAGAAGCACCGCTTCTTCCAGAGAAGAACAATTCATAAACGCGGATTCGCCGATCTGCGTCACGCCGGAGCCGAGCGTGATCCTGCGAAGGACCGTGCTGCGGCGGAAAACAGCCGGAAGGATCGTACTGACCCTTGCACCCCCGAGCGTGTCGATCGTGATTTCTTCCGGCATCAGCTCCGGATCGCAGCCGATGACCACGGCGGTTCCGTCAGGGTCGATATAATAGATCATACCGGTTTCCGGATCCAGTGCCGAATTCATCGGAACGTTGAAATTCTTCAGCGCGTCCGGTTCAAAAGCGTCAGCCGCAACGTTCTGCGGAACAGTATCCCCCTCAAAAACGAGATTTCCGATTCCCGCAAACGCCCGGGAGCCGACCGTATCCACTCCCGACGGAATGAACACGACACGAAGCGCGGAGTCTGCGAATGCATTCTCACGTACCGTTTCCGTCGAGGCGGGAAGGCTCAGATCAAACAGTGCGCTTCCGCTGAACAGATACGGCGGGATCTCGGTGACCCCGTTTGAGAACGTAAAGTGCTTCAGAGACGCGGTGTCGGCAAACGCATAGCTGCCGACGGAGGCGACGCTGTCCGGCAGCGTCACGCTGACGAGATTGCGGCTGCCGGAGAACGCGTATGCCTTGATCTCCGTCACGCCGTCCGGGATCGCCAGCGCGGTGACCGGCTGCCCGTTCAAATACAGATCATGCGCGTGCAGAGGACCGGCAATATCAACGGAACAGTAGGAGGCGAGGTCCGTGATATTGATCGTCTCAAGGTTAAAGCATTTCTCAAAGGTTTCGCCGAGCGTCCGGAGACTTGCGGGCAGCGTCACCGTCCGGATGCTGGCGCAATCGTAGAACGCCTGTGCGTTCACGGCTTCGACCCCTTCCGGGATCACCAGATCGGTGACCGGTTCCTCTCCGAGATACAGATCGTAGGAGACTTTTCCGGTGGTCGTTGTGTTCAGCTGGATCCAATTGGCGCCGAAATCAATCCCGCACCATTTTGAAAGATCGCTGACGGTGATCTTCTGTACACCGGAAAGGTAAAAGGCATTACTTCCGATTTTTGTGATACCGGAATGGAAGGAAACCGACTTCAGGGACGAGCAGTACCGGAACGCAAGGTCCTTGATCTCCGTGATATCCTCCGGGATCACAAGATCGGTCAGAAGTTCTCCGTTCAGATAGAGCGAATACTTACTGTATGGAATATATGGATCCATGCCGTTATCCAGTTTCAGCCAGGCTTTGAGATCGGTGATATAGACGTTCTTTGCAAAAACGCCGCTTGCGCCGATCACCCGCAGGCTTTCCGGGATCACGAGCGTATCGATTCCGGAAGTGGGCAGTGCTCTGTTTCCGATTTCTTCCAATCCTTCGTTCAGCGTGACCCTCTCGATCCCGGTCATCTGAAACGCCGATGCCCCGATCGTCTTCAAAGTATCCGGGAAGACGACTTCTCGCAGAGGACAACGGAAGAACGCGTAGGGTCCGACGGATACGACACCGGGAAGGAAGGATACCTCCGCCAAAGAACCGCACTCGCTGAACATTCTTTCCGGGATCTCCGTCAGAGTACCCGGAACGGTCACGGAGGTCAGACCGGAGCCGGCAAACGTATAGGGTCCCGCCTCCGTCAGTTCCGACAGGTCCGCCGTTTCCAGAGCGGTGCATCCGGCAAAGGCGTAGGTTCCCGCGGACCGCATCCTGCTGCCTTCAAAAGAGGAAAGCGAGGTGCAGTTTTCAAATGCGTGTGCCCCGACTGTTTCGACGTTTTCCGGTTCGATCCCGTCAAGTGCCGGGCATCCTCTGAACGCGGAATCGCCGATGGAGATCGCACTCTTCAGATCGGCAGTCAGCAATCCGGTACAGCCCTCAAACGCCGACGTGCCGACGGTCTCCACTCCGCCGAGATCCGCCGTCAGAAGCGTCGTGCAGTTTTTGAACGCTTCCGTCCCGATCTCTCTGAGAGACGCCCCGGCGGTGATGCCGGTCAGCGGCACACCGCTGAACGCGCTGCGTGCGACGATCTCCACACGGTCGGGGACCGTGATCTCGGTTTCGGTGCCGTAATAATCGATCAGCGATACGGTGCCGCCCTGCCTCAGATATACGTATCCGTCCGCGTCAGAAGTGATCTCCGCCCCCGTGACTGCCGCCGGATATTGATCCCCGGCATCAGCCCAGAGCTGCCCGCAGTCCGCGGGAAGGACGTCGTCTTCAAAATAGACCGTATCCATATAATCAAACGCGTTTTCTCCGATGGAACGGACGGAGGAAGGAACGAAGACATAGTTCGGAGGATAATCTTCCCAATAGGAGTTTCGGAAGGCTCCCGTGCCGATGGTTTCCAGACCGTCCGGCAGGATCACGGCACTCATGCCGTGACCGGTGAACGCATCGTCACCGATCGACCTCAGCGTAGAAGGAAATTCGACAGCGAACGGAGAAGATGCGCATCTCCATTTTCCCGTACCGCCTTCCCTGTATTCTTTAGACATACTGAACGATCTGTACCCGATGGTTTCAACGCCCTCTTCGATCACCAGGTTTTTCATCACCAGGTTTTCGGGCTGATAGGAGATAAAATCATCAACGGAGCTGGATCCCCCGCCATCCAGAAAATGATCGGGGACGTTTTTCAGCGATCCCGGGATCGTCAGTTCTTCAAGCGGGCAGTTGGTCAGAACGTACCTGCCGGCCTCACTCAGAACGTGTCCGAGGTCAATGGAGCGGAGGGAGGTACTGCCGGCAAACGCAAGGTTCCCGAGTTTACGGACCGAGGGCAGTTCGACGGAAATCAGACCGGAATCCTTGAAACCGCGTACACCGATCTCACGTACGTTTGAAAGGTCCGCTTCCGTCATGGAGCTGCAGCTCCTGAACGCAGAATCCTCGATCTTTTCGGTATCCCGTAAGAACGCGCCGGATTCCAGCGCGGTACAGTTATAGAACGCCTGCATCGGGATCACGGTCAGACCGGAACCGGTCACGGTGACGAGCGCGGTGTCGCCGTTGAACGCGTTCTTGCCGAGGACCGTACCGGAGCCGAGGTCCGCCGTCCGCAGGGACAGGCAGGAAGCAAACGCGGATTCACCGACCGCCGTATGATCGTGCAGGGTGATCTCTGTCAGACCGGAGCCGCTGAAGGCAAATTTGCCGACGGAAACGACGTTTTCCAGCTGCGGGAGCACTTCCAGAGACGTGCAGCCGTAAAACGCGTATTCCGGGATATTGACCAGCGATTCGGCGAGTTCGAGTTCGCGGAACTGCGTGCAGCCGTAGAACGCGTTCTTCCCGATGGCTTCCGGCGGCATATCAAAGGTCAGCGTCTCCAGATATTCGCAGTTTTTGAACGCGTTGTCCGGGAGATATCTGCCGTCCGACAGATGCACCGATCTCAGTGCCAGCGGCGTTCCGCCGAAAACGTAGTCGATCGCGGAGTTTTCAAGGTCGGAATACGCGCCGAGGAACGAAATGCGCAGCGTTTCGATCGGCGTGCCCTTGAACGCCGCCTCGTCGATAAAGGTGACGGTCGTGGGAACGGTCATTTCGGTCAGGAGACAGTTTTCAAAGGCGTGCGCGCCGATATCGGTCATTCCCTCGGGCAGACGGATCGCGGTGATCCCGCTTTCCGCAAAGGCATAGTCAAAGATGCCCATCAGATTGCTGTCCTCAGGGATCGTCACGTTATTCAGCTTGATACAGCCGTAGAAGGCGCGGTCACTGATCTCCACCACGGTAGAGGGGATCTCGATACCGCTCAGCTTTTCACAGCCCTCAAAGGCGCCCTCGTAGATACCGCCGAGCTGGCAGTCCTCCGCAAACGTCACGCTTCTTAAGTTGGTGCAGTGGTAGAACGCGTAGAAATCGACCGAAAGAAGTCCCTTCGGCAGGACCATGGAGGTGATGTTCTCCACGTAGTAGAACGCGCGGTAGCCGATCGTCGCAAGATGGCTGTCGGCGGGAAGGTTCACCTCGGAAAGTGCGGAGCCTTCAAACGCGCCGAAGCCGAGAACGTTGACCTCGGACGGCACCGTGTAGCTGCCGGTGATCCCGGAGGGGAAGGAGATCAGCTTCTTCTGTTCCTTATCAAAGAGGATGCCGTCCGCGGAAGAATAATACCGGTTCTCTTCGTCCACCGTGATCGAGGTCAGGGAGCGGCAGAAGGAGAACGCGTATTCCCCGATCAGATTGACGTGCGCGGGGATCCGGACGGAGGTCAGTCCGGTATTGTAGAAGGCGTAGCCGTAGATCATCAGATCCGACACGTCGTCGATCGCTTCCCCGAAGGTAAGAGAGGTGAGCGTGCCGATCCCGTTGAACGCGTAATAATCGATCTTCGTCAGAGAATCCGGCAGGACGACCGAGGTCAGCGACGTTCTGTCGAACGCGTTTCTGCCGATCTCGCCGAGCATACTGTCCTCCGCGAATTGCAGACCGGAAAGTCCGCTCTCCGCAAACGCATAGGGGCGGATGGCGGTCACGGACGCGGGGATCACGACAGAGGTCAGATTTGCGGTGCCCGCGAACGTCTCGCTTTCGATCCGGTCAATGCGGGTCCCGTTTGCAAAGGTCAGCACGGAAATGCCGCTGTTTTTGAAGGCGGCGGGGCCGATATAGGTCACGCTCACCGGGACGGTGATCCCGGTCAGAGACGTCGTTCCCTCAAAGGCACTGTCAAGGATCGAGCAGACGCTGTCGGCGAGGACCACGGAGGTCAGCGTCGTGTTGCCGCGGAACAGGGAGTGACCGAGAGAGGTCACGGTGTAACCGTCCACGGTGCCGATCGCAAGTTCGGTATCGCTGCCGAAATATTTCTGAAGGCTGACGGTCCCGTCAAGCATAAGCGCGTACTGCCATCTTCCGTCCTGCGAGGTCAGGACCTCCTGCGTACCGATGCAGTAGCTGTGGACGCCGATGCTCCAGTTCTCATCCAGATACAGCGGCAGAGACGCGGAACGGAAATACAGATCGATGTCGTCGCAGTAGGAAAAGGCGTAACGTCCGATATGCTCCAGCGCGGTGGGAAGATACAGCTCGCTGATGCCGCAGCCGTAGAACGCGTATCTGCCGATGTTTTTCAGTCCGTCGGGCAGAATGAGCTCGGTCAGAGAGGAGCAATACTGGAACGCGTAGTTGTCGATATATTCGAGATGCGGGCAGTCCTCCAGATTGATGCGTTTCAGGTTCTTCAGGTACTGAAGCGCTTTGGTGTTGATCGCGTACAGCGCGGAATCGGCGCCGAAGTCGATCTCCTCCAGATTGTCAGCCCCCGCAAAGGTATCCGCGGACAGGACGTCCAGACTGCTGTGATCGGCAAAATGCACCGAGGTCAGATTCCTGCAGCCCGTAAAGCAATTGTTGCTCATAAGCCGCACCGTGCTCGGGAAATTCATCGTGCGGATGCCGCAGCTGCCGAACGCGAAGGTCCCGATGCGGTGGAGCATGGAGCCCTCCGGGATCACGACCGTTTCAAGATTCCAGTCGAAGTTGAACGCGTAGTAGCCGATATTGTCCACGCTGACGGGCAGCGTGAACGAGGTCAGAGCACTGCATTCCCCGAACGCATAGGAGGAGACCGAGAGGATCCCCTCGTTCAGGGAGACGTCGGTCAGGCTCTTGCAGTACCGGAACGCGTACTGCGGCACCGCGGCAAGCGCCGCCGTCGAAACAGAGGTCAGCGCGGTGCATTCATAGCAGCAGTATTCACCGATCGCCGTCACGTAGTCCGGGAACACGACGGAGGTCAGAGAAGCGGCGCCGTAAAAGCCGTAGGGATCCACGACGGAAAGAGGCGCGGGGACCGTATAAGGACCCGCGATCCCGCCGGGATAGCAGACCAGCGCTTCATACGCTTCCTCATACACTTCCTCGTCCGCTTCCCCTCCCCCGTGTCTGCAGAGAACGTTCCCGATCGTATAATAGACGGGATTCTCCGCGTCGACGGTAAACGACGTAAGGTTCCGGCAGGCGCCGAACGCGTTGCTGCCGACCGACACGATCCCCTTCGTCAGTTCAACGGAACGGAGACCGGTATTCATGAAGCATTCCTTTCCGATCGCTTTCAGCGAGGACGGGAAGGTGATCTGCTCCAGGGAACGGCATAGTGTGAACAGCTGCGCGGGAAGCTCCTCCAGCTCCAAAGAATCCTCAAAGGTCACTTCGGTCAGATAAGAGCAGCCGTAAAACGCCATTTTTTCAATTTGAGTGATCTGGTGTTTCAGATGGACGGAGGTAAGCCCCGTCGCGTTGAAGGAAAGCTCGCCGATCGAAACGATCTTATCCTCAAACGGAGTAAAATCGGTGAGATGGGTGCATTCCCTGAATCCGGATTTCATTACCGAAAGCTCGGAGATCCCATCGGAAACGGTCACGTCGGAAAGCGCGGAGCAGCCGTAAAAAGCACTGTCACTGATCAGCTGTACGGAATCACCGAGCACGAGTTCGGTCAGCTTTCTGCAGCCCTTGAAAGAACCGTTGGGAACGACGACCAGGGAGTCCCCGGTCGAGACCGAAGTGACCTTGCTGTCCATAAAGACGGTACCGCCGAGCGCCGTCAGGGTATCCGGAAGATGCGCCTCCGAAATGCCGGAATTTCTGAACGCGGATTCCCCGATGATCGTAAGTCCCTCACGGAATTCAAATACGGTCAGCTCCGCATATTCAAACGCGCCGATGTCGATCATTGCCAGAGAAGACGTCGTACGGACCGCAGGCACCTGCGAGTAGGCAAACGCCGATCTGCCGATCGCCGTCACCCGATCGGAAAGAACGACCTCCTGCATCCGTGCCGCGGGATGATAGACCAGCGTCACTCCGTCCGTATCCGGATCGTTCCGACGGTACAGCGAATCGTTTTCCGTATAATACCACGGGTTTTCGCTGTCAACGGTGACGGTGACCATCGCGGCATCGGCATAGAACGCGGAACCGTCGATCAATTCCAAGGACGCCGGGAGGTCGATCCTCGTCAGACGCGGGCAATAGGCAAACGCATCCTTATTCACCGTTTGCAGATCGCTGCCGGCAGGGATGGAAACCGCGCCAAGTCTGGAGCAGTAGGAAAACGCCGACATTCCGACACTGACCAGAGATTCCGGGAAGCGGATCGAGGTCAGATTCGACATATAGGAAAACGCACTGTCGCCGATATAGGTCAGCGTATCGGGAAGGGCGACCGAGCGGAGACGGCTGTTGCCGTAAAACGCTTTTTTTCCGATCCCCGTGACGGTATAGCCGTCGATCACCGAGGGGACGCTGATCGCGCGGCGTTTTCCGACGTATGCCGTGATCTCCGCCGTCCCGTCGGGAAGGACGTTGTAACGGAACGGGACGGTATCGTCCTCGTTCGCCCATTTGGCATAGAGCGTCAGATCCGCGGTCAGGATATCCTCGTAGATATCGAATTCGTCGGTGCAGGCGGGATCGTAATACCAGCCGTCAAAAACGGAATACTCCCGCTCCGGCTCCGGCTGCTCCTTCAGCAGATGCCCGCGCACGAACACCTCCGTGGAGTTCCGGATCTCATCGGTCAGATAATCAAAGGTGACCGTTCCCTTTTCCTCGACCACGAGCGCGTCCACGTCAAGAGCGCCGTAGCCGTAGTACATATCGTATCCCTCGTCCCCCATTTCCATACACGAGGCAAACAGCGGTGCCGCGATCGCCGGCACCTCCGCGTAAGGATTCGCCGTCTGCAGATACAGCGCGAGCGCGCCCGTCACGACCGCGGCGGCCTGAGAGGTCCCGCCCTCGGCGTACTCTTCCCCGTCCAGACCGACGGACCGGAAATCGCCGGGCGCCGTCATGAGCAGATTGCCGTCAAAATTGGACCTGCTGTCCAGCGAGTACTTGTCATCCGTCTGCGGGGCGTGATTACCGCCGCCGAGACCGAAGAAACCGGTCGCGGTGCCTTTGACCTTATCGGGCTGGGACAGAGCACCGACGCCGATGACGTTGGGATCCGCCGCGGGCCAGCACGGACGGATAGTCCCCTTATTTCCCGCCGCGGCGACACAGACGATATCCGAGTCGAAGGCGAGCTGCGTCAGGGCTTCAAAAGGATTCGTGGTATCATTGTACAGTTCAAAGGACATGTTGATGACGTCAGCGCGCCGGTCGATCGCATGACCGATCGCGATCAGAAGATCGGCAAGCACGAACTCGCCGTCATCGTTCAGCTCACACTTGATGATCAGCAGATCCGCCGCGGGCGCCATGCCTCTGAAAGAATTGTCCTCGGTCGGGCACGCGCCGATCAGGGAGGCAACGGACGTCCCGTGTCCGTCCGTGTCGTTGATCACGTCCCAGCCTCCGTCCGCGTCACAGACCATCTTGTCTCTCGTGACGTTGTAGGACTCCGGCAGCACCCGTCCGTCAAACAGCCCCGTGCTCATATCGATACCGGTATCGATCACGGCAACGAGGACCCCGTCGCCGTCAGCCGCTTCCAGGCTCTTTTCGGCATTCAGATAGCCGGTGTTCAGGTAGTCGTCGGCAATGTTATTTCCCGTTCCGGAGGCGGGACGCGCATAGTAAGAGGGAATAAAGCGATCCAGCTTCCCCCGTACCCGTTCGTCGTCGCTGAGATCGGATACCGTCATTCCCTCCGGAAGATACAGGACGCCGATATCGCCGACCCGCGTCATACGGTATTCGCCGCCGAACGACGCGGCAAGCGCCTTCATTTCCTCTTCCGTCGTGCCGTTCAGGATCACGGACTGTTCCTGATAATGCCCGGCGTTTCTTTCAAGCAGCTCGGCAAATTCCTTCTTTTCCCGTCTGCTTTCGATCCCGGGCAATACGGAGAACAGGCAGACGGCGACGGCTGCCATGCACAGCACTGCCGCGGCGACTGCCGCTCCGATCCCGATCCTTCTGCCTGCGTTTCCCGTTTGCGCTCTGTCCATCTTTCGTCTCCCGTATTCGGCTCCGGTGACCCCGTACCCGGGCCCGGCAGCCGTATTTGGCTTCCCATAAATATAGGCGGAAACCTATACTTACTCAGGATCTAGTATATCATGGCACCGGGGAATTGTCAACCGTTTTTCAGTCTCGGAAGTGGATTTTCCGGAAGATCCGTCCCGCGTTTTTCCCTGAAAAAACAGGAAAAACGCCGTCCGGAACTCCCGTCGGGAGAACGCGGCACCGCAAAAAAGCATTTCGTACAGGTTCCCCTACGGCTTTTCGTTTTTTCCGTTGATTTTTTTGAAAAATGCGCTATAATGAAATCAACGGTCATCCGTACCGTGAAACCTTTTATGAAAGGAATCGTACGATGTTCAAGAAAATCACGGCCTTATTTTTGCTGACGTTTACACTGCTTTCTTCCCTCGCCTTCCCTTCTTCCGCTGCCGGGATCGCGGACGGGTACGCGCAGGGGATCGTTTCCCTTTACGACGGCGTTCAGAACACCCGCGACGGGCACGACCCCGACGCTGAGGTATGGGAAGACCTCGTCGGCGGGAACGACCTTCCGATCACCGTTGACGCGGTCAACCGCTTCAACGACGAGGGCCTTCACCTGAAGTCCGCAAGGCATTTTTTCCCGCAGGCGATCGTCAACCTTGTAAACGGCAGGGAATTTACCGTTGAAATGTTTCTCGGTGAGCTGATTTCCCTCGGGAACGAGTTCAACACCTTCATCAATTCCTCCAACGATAACTTTTCTCTGTTCCGCCGTCTGAACACCGACGCGCTGGAATTCAAATTTGCCGCAAACGCTCCCGCCGAACGTCCCACCGTCGCGGGCGCGCTGGAGATGCTCCCGGGCAGCCTGGTCTCGGTCACCTATAAGGTCGGCGGGAAAACGGTCATTTACGTAAACGGGAAAAAGGCCGCGGAGGCGTCGAGCCCGAACGCGATGGGCGCAAACGACCTCTTCCTCGGTCATCCCGACGTTTCGAGGAATTACGAGACCACCTTCCGTTCCGTCCGCTTCTACGACCGCGCCCTGACCGCCGCGGAGGTCCTGCAGAACGCGCAGAACGACGGCGTTGCCTCCGATATGCCGGACGCGCCCGATTACGTTTCGGTCGCGCAGCCCGCGACCGCGATCGTCGGCGATATCGCTCTCGTACGGAGGATCGACTCCGCGGAAGAGCTGGATACCGTCGTCGGTTCGGCGAACAAGCCCTCCTCCGTCATCCTTCGTCTGAACGCCTCCGCCGAGATCACGGACGCCGACGGCGGAAAGATCTGCACCGTGGCTGAATATCTGAAAAAGTCGAATCGGGAAATCCTCCCGATCTTCGAAACCGAGGACGAAAGCGCGGTGAACGCGCTTTCTCCCGTTCTCTCGGGGCTGCAGTTCCGCGACTGTGCGGTGATGAGCAAAAATCCCGCCGTCGTCCGTGCCGCCCGCACCGCGATGCCGCAGATCCGCGGGATCCTCGATTTCACCGACACCTATGCGGGCAAAACCGCTCTGACCGCCGCCGATCTCACCTCGATCCGCAAATCGGTCAAGGAAAACCTCGCGTACGTCGCCGTTCTTCCCCTCTCCGCCGCAAGAAAGGAAGCCGTTCAGGCCCTTTACGACAGCGTCGTGAACGTCTGGGTGTCGGCGCCCGACGTGCCCTCCGAAACCGAGCGGTACGACGCGCTCCTTTCCGGTGCGCTCGGCGTCATTTCCGACGCGACCGACGCGCTCCTTGACAGCGCGGCAGCGCTCCCGCAGCATTCGATGACGCGCGTTCCCCTGAACATCGGTCACCGCGGTCTTCCCTCTTCCTACCCCGAAAACACGCTGGAAAGCGCGATCGCCGCTTACGAGGCGGGCGCCGACGTCGTCGAGCTCGATATCTATCTGACGACCGACAACGAGATCGTCATCATGCACGACGCGAACACCGGCAGGACCTGCGACAGGGACCTCGTGATCGAAAAATCAACGCTCGGTCAGCTCAAGAGCCTCACCGTCAACAAGGGCTACGAAAACGACGGGGAGAAGAACTATTTTGAGATCCCCACGCTGCGCGAGTATTTTGAGTATTTCAGGGACACCGACTGCCGCTTCTTCATTGAGATCAAGAGCGCAAAACCCGCGATCGTCCCCCTGATGGCGGATCTGATCGAGGAATACGGGATGTACGACCGCTGCGGCGTCATTTCCTTCGACGCGAATCAGCTGAGAGAGACCGGGCTCCGGTATCCCGAAATGTCCGTCGGCTTCCTCTGCTCCGGGATCCTGGACGAGATCGACTCCGACGCCGACATGAAATCCGTCATGTCTTCGATCGGCAAACTGAACGCAACGCTGAACCCCTCCTTCTCCGGCTACGGTTCCGGAGCGATCCGTGCCGCCCTCCTCCGCGGCGTCGCCGTCTACCCGTGGACCTTTGACGGCGCTGCCAGCAACAGCTATATGCTCTGGGGTTACAGCGGCCTGACGAGCAACACCGCGACCGCGATGACAAATTTCATCCGCACCCTTTCCGTTACCTGTGACACGGAAGCGACCGTGGGCAATACCGTTCCGCTCCTCGCGCAGACGACGACCTACGGCCGCAAAACCGAAGAGGCAAAAGCCGCCTACACCGTCCTTGCCGGAAACGATATCGCAAAAATCGAAGGGAATCAGATCACCTTTACCGGTGAGGGCACGTTCACCTTCTATGCATCCGCGGAAAACACGAGATCCATCCGCTATTCCCTTTTCACGCAGCCGATCACGATCACGGTAAAAGCGGCTGAAACGGTTCCCGAAACCGCCGCACCGGCGGCTGAGGACCCCGGAAAGAATCCCGACAGCGATCAGACGGGCAGCGTCCTTCTGATCGTCGGCGCCGTTCTCGGTGCGGCCGTTATCGCGCTGATCGTCTTTATCCTTCTGAAAAACGGCAGGAAAAAGAAAAACTGATCGGGCAGACCGATCTGAACGGTGACACCGGAATCATCCCCGACAAAAATTTATCTTCTTTGGGAATGCCGGGGGGTACGGATGGTACGCTTGGAAATCGTCAAGTACTTTACTGACCTTCTCAGACATCCGCAGAATCCCCCGTTCCCTTGGATTTGATCGATCCTTGCCGCCCTCCTTCGGGCGGCTTCTTTTTTGTTGAGAGGACGCGGTTTTATTGAGCGCTTACTTTGATTGTAATATTCACCGGTGTCTGTCCGTCAATTTTCCCCGCCGGACTATCGTTCCGGATCAAAAACGCCTGCGGTAAGGCGAGGCGGTCCCTCAGGCAGTCGTGTCCCCCATCCTACCGCGTTTCAGCGCTTCCGATGCTTTGTCGTGTTTGCCGAGCCTGATATAGATTCTGGCGGCGCGTCGGGCGATGGGGTAGGAGGGACAGATGCTGCCGAAGGCAATCCGTTCGCAGAGATCGAGCGCCTTTTCCGCTTCCCCGGCGCCCGCATAGGCCTCGGCAAGGCAGCAGGAGAAATTCACCGTGTCCGGATGCTCCTCGCCGCAGACCTTGCGAAAGAGGGGAAGCCCTGCTTCTCCCATCCCGATCGCGAGGGAATAATCTCCGGCTTCGATGCTGACGGAAACCAGATTGGACAGGCCGATCAGCGTGCCGGGATTCTCCTCTCCGAGATAGCGACGGCGCAGCCCGTAGCCCGTTTCAAAGAGTTCCTTCGCCTCCCGCGTCCTGCCGAGGTTCCCGTAGGCGATCGCAAGACGGTTGATGCACGTCAGCGTGTCGGGATGCCCTTCCCCGACGGTCCGACGGAAAATCGGGAGGAGCTTTTCGTTCAGCTCCGCCTCCCGACGGTAGTCGCCGAGCTCTCCGGCACTGGAAGCAAGCTTCTTCATGACCTCCACCGTACCGGGGTGTTCTTCCCCGAGCGTCTCAAGATCGGCGGCGAAGATCTGCTCCAGCAGCGCGTGCGAGCCCCGGCGGTCGCCCGTCAGCGCCCGCTCGACTGCCAGATCACTCAGCCCGGACAGCGTGTCGGGATGATTCTTTCCGAGAACTTTGCAGCGGAGCGCGTACGCTTTTTCATACAGCTCGAGCGCGCGGGAGTGATCCCCGAGCTCGGAGCAGGTGACCGCCAGATTGTTCAGACTCATAAGCGTGTCCGGATGCTCCTCACCGAGGGTCTCGCAGCGGACCTTGTACGCTTTTTCCGCCGTTTCACACGCTGTTTTCAGATGATCGGACTCCGTCGTACTGCCGAGTGCCCTGTAGGTGACGGCAAGATTGCTCAGCGCCGTCAGGGTAGTGGGGTGGTTTTCCCCGAGGACGCGGCGGCAGATCGCGTACGCCTTCTCCTTCACTTCCTTCGCCCGCTGCTGCTCGCCGACCCTGCTGTACGCCATCCCGAGATTGCTGAGGGTCGTCAGCGTGTCGGGATGCTCTTCACCGAGGACCCGGCAGCGGACCGCGTATAGATTTTCGTTCAGTTCCAGCGCGCGCCGGTAGTCGCCGCAGAGGTCCAGCGTGAGCGCAAGATTGTTCAGACAGGTCAGCGTGAGCGGATCGTTCTCCCCGTTGGCTTTGCGAAGCCGCAAGTAGAGTTTTTCCCGCCATTCCGCCTCTTTGCGCCAGTCCAGCGGAACGTGATCCCCCTTGTGATACAGCTCGCAGAGTTTCAGCATCGCCTTCAGATGCCCCAGTTCCCCCGCCTGCGTGAGCATCTTCACACCGCGCGCGGCGTCGCATTCGACACGGATGCCGTTCAGATATGCCAGTCCGATCAGGTACAGATGTTCGGGATCGTCCCCGGCTTTCCGGACAGGGGGTTGGAAACGCACCCGCAGGACGTCCTCCAGTTCTTCCGAGTCGTCAAAATCCACGCAGCCCGGCAGACCGGGGAATTTTCGCCGCAGAGTGAAGCGCTCTTTGAAATGCAGTTTTTTCATACAGACCGGAAGGATCACGAGCGCGGAATGCTGCTTCGCGTCAGCCGCGCGCTTCGCCGAAGGGTATTCGTGCGTCACAACGTAGTTCGGCTTCCCGTCCGCGGCGTTTTCGAGCAGCGTGGGCGTGACGGCGAGGAGGAACAGATCGCTGCTCCTGATCGCCCGGACGATCTCGTCGTCAAACGCCTCCCCCGGCGTCAGGAACTCGTCGAACCAGATCGACGTGAAGCGGTAGCGGGGATCCGCGTGGATGCGTCGCATCAAGGCGTTTGCGTAGGCGCGATCGGCCTTGCGGTAACTGAGGAACATCCGGGCGTCGAACGCACGGCAGATCGACCCGACCGTGTCCGCGTCGAGCAGGACCTCTTCGAGATACTTCTTGAGCTTTTCCGCGTAGGGGATCGCGGTCGGGTCGGTCACGCCGGGCGTGAGATACTGCCGCTTGCCGAAGTTTTCGCTCCGCGCGTAGAGCTGATCCAGCCCGGCGCCGAACATCAGCGGCAGGATCGGCTTGTTCTCCCGCTTGGCGAACGCGAGGTCAGAATCGTGCGCCCGGTTCGGCTCGGTCAGAAACTGCTGCGTGACCGGAAACACGAACAAATTCATCCGCCCGAGGTCGATCTCGCGGGTCTCCATCGGCAGCTCTTCCGCCATATCCGCGGTATAGTACACAGCACAGTCCGCCGCCTCAAAGAGATCGGCGCACACCCGGTCGAACGTCTCCCCGAGATCCCCCGAATGGCACGCAAAATAAACCTTCGGCTTCCCCTTCGCCGAAGCGTTTCCTTTGGTCCGTACGAGAATTTCCTGCATAAAAATCGCCTCCGTCTCATTCTTCTTCCTCATTATATCACACCCCCCGGCAGAAATGCAAGAGGGGGGGACCGCTTTCGGTTTCTTCGGTCAATTCTTCCGGGGATAGAAATACATCCCGTTGCTTTCAGCTCTTTGTTGAGCCTGCGAATGAGTTTGTTTGCATAGGAAACGGACACGTCCATTTCCTCTGCGACTTCCTCGACCCGCATAAACATTGTTCCTGCCATAGCAATACCTCCTTTCCTTTGTATTTGTGGGAGCAGATGTCAATAATGCGGTGCCGTTCTACCCGAATGTCGTTTTTCTGTGCCTGCCCCTGCTTTTTCAGCGGCGTCGCCTCGCTCATATCATCGCAAGGTCATATCCCATTCAGACTGTCATTCAGTTGCTGCACTAAGCATATTTGCTTAACGCTCTATCATTATACTAATCATATTTGTTTATGTCAAGAGGTTTTTGAGAAATATTAAACTTTTTTGTTTCAGTTGTCTTGACAAGTCCTAAACAGATATGCTATAATA
>JAZLIW010000130.1:0-15804 GCA_045617585.1 Eubacteriales bacterium | reverse complement strand
ACCGTCCTGCACTACGACCGCAGACTCACCCTGACCCTGCTCTGCCCCGGCATTGCCGCCGCGGTCGCGGGCGCCGTGCTTCTCCTCGTCCTCCCGTCGGGCAGCTCTGCCGGGGAGCCGGAGGAAACGGAACCCACCGTGACCGAAGGTGAGACCGAGCCGCAGACTCCCGTCGAGCCCGTGAAGGATTTTTATCCCTTCAACGCGGGCGACCAGACCGGCCATCCCGAAAACAGTGCGGCGGCGGTCGACGTCGAGGCGCTCCTCAAGGCCGATCCGTCGTTCGATACCAAGCAGGCGTACAAGGTCGTCTTCAAGCCCTCCGGCAGAGGGGAGAAGCAGCAGGGAGCGCCGACCGGACTGATCTCCACGTCCTATCCCACGACCTCGAATATCGTCGCCGACCTCAACGTCCTCGCCTACGGGGCGTCCCCGGACGACGTCACCGACGACACGGCGGCGTTCCGCTCCGCGATCAGCGCCCTCTCGGGCAAGGGCGGCGGAACGCTCTTCATCCCCGCCGGGCACTATATCCTGACCGATACCTTGAGCGTCCCCGCGGGCGTCGGGCTGTGCGGCGAGCTGGAGCCCGGGACCGCGAACGGGACCGTCCTCTGCGTCTACGGCGGCAAGGGAAAGACCGACGTCTCAAAGTCGGCGATCCGGCTCGAGCATCACGCGTCGGTCAAGAACCTCGCGTTCTGGTACCCCGAGCAGACCATCGTCAACGGGTCCGCGATCCCCTACCCCGCGACCATCGTCCAGACCCTTTCCGAAGGCGTGACGGTCGAGAACGTCACCTTCGTCAACTCCTATTTCTGCATCGATTTTGCCCACGGCTATACCAATAACTCCCTGCAGTACGTCCGCGATATCTACGGCACGCCCCTCTCGGTCGGGTATGAGAACGATATCAGCCTCGACATCGGCAGGATCGAGCACGTGACCTTCTCCCCCGATATCTGGCTGAACTCCGGTCTGCCCGGCGTCCCGAACGAGGATCTGCTGCGCACCTACCTGCTCCGCAACGCGACCGGCATGATCATCGAGCGGATCGACTGGACCTTCTACGCGGATATCACCGTGGAGGGCTACGAAGTCGGCGTCCTCGCACGTTCCTCGTCGAGCGGCACCGTGAACGGCCACATGTACGGCTTCAACCTGCTCGACTGCTACTACTGCTTCAAGGGGGATTCCCTCAACTGGATGCTCCTCACCGACTCCGTCCTCCGCGCGGCGGGCAACGACGGCGCAACGCCCCTCTTCCTCGGCAGAGACTGCGGCGGCGACGTCACGCTGATCGGCTGCACGCTCGAAACGCCCGGCGCCAACGCCGCGGTCAGCATGGGCTCCTCCGTCCTGACCTTCACCGACTGCACGCTGACGAGCAAGACGGGAGACACCCTCGCCTGCTACAACACGAAGCAGGGGTCGCTCGTCAATACGACGGTCAGCGACGGCAAGAGTGCTTCGGTCACCGACGGAAACGTGCCGAAGCTGCCGGAGGTCGATTACGGACGGGTGCCGGTCACCAAGCCCGCGTCCGACCGCTTCATCGACCTGACGAAGAGCCCCTACACCGTGATGCGGAACACGGATATCACCGCTGCTCTTCAGAACGCGCTCGACTCGCTGAAGGAGACGGGCGGCACAGTCTACCTCCCTGCCGGCAGATTCAACCTGAGCGGCCATATCGACGTCTGGGCGGGCATCGAGCTGCGCGGTGCAGGTGACTGGGAAATGAACATGACCGGCATCACGAATCTCTACACCGACTTCGGCAAGGGCGATCCGGACGGCGAGTCCCTGATCACGCTGTACGACGGCTCCGGTCTGCGCGGTCTCAGCATCGTGTATCCGGCGCAGGACGGTAAAAAGCCGCAGCCCTATTCCTTCACCGTCCGCGGGAACGGCAAAAACCTCTACATCGTTGACGTCGGTCTGCCCTCCTCGTGGAACGGCGTCGACCTCGCCACCTACCGCTGCGACGGGCATTATATCGAATATATCAACGCCGCCGTCGTCAATACCGGCGTCATCGTCGGCGCGGGCAGCCGGGACGGCATCGTCCGTGACTGCCACTTCACCCCGAACACCTGGCCGCTGCGTTCCGCGCAGTCCTGGTGGGGCGACGTCTACGAGATCCTGATGCGGCAGGGCCGCACCTTCGTCGTCGGCGAATCCGAGAACGAGGTCCTCTATCACAACTTCACCTACGGCGCCTACGAGGGTCTGAGCCTCACCGACGGCGCGAAGAACGTTTACGTCCTCTGCCACGGCGTCGACGCGGCGGAATTCCCCGTCCGTATCTCCGGCAGCTGCACGGGATCGCTCGTCGACTGCCAGCTCGTCAACCTGAACGGCAGGGAAATGCGCTATTTCGTCGCCGATCCCGACTTCACGGGTACGGTCGACGTCTTCAACCCGGCTTGCTGGGGCACGACCAAGGGCGCGTTCCTCCTGCGGGGCACCGGCACCGTCCGCGTCATCGGCGGGCAGATCCTCGCCGCGGGTTCCCCCATGTGCGAGCTGAAGAACGGAACCGCGGAATTCTACGGCATGATCAATAACGGCAGGAGCTTCGACTTCGTGCTCGGCGCCGACGCCGCGAAGCTCCGCGTCTCGGGCAACGTCTTCTTCAGCGGTCTCCGGATCAAGGACGATTCCGACGGCTGCCTGCTGGAGGGCGAGGATCAGAAGAACTGACGCCCGGCAAAGCGCAATTTACATTTATTCACTTGTTTTTTCACCGGAATACGGTATAATGGATTCCGGAAAGGTCAGCACCGTGCGGAAAAACCGTTCCGCGCGGTGCTTTTCCGTAATAAACCGAAAAGCCAGAAAGGAAGCAACGCCATGAAAACCAAATCCACCGCCCGTACGCTCGTGATCACCGCCGTCATCATCGCCGCGGTGCTGATCCTCCTCTCCACCGTTTTTACGACGGTCCCCACCGGTCATACCGGCGTCGTCACCACCCTCGGCAAAGTCGAGGACTACGTCTACGGTGAAGGTCTGCACGTCAAGCTGCCCTGGCAGAAGGTCACGAATATGGACAACCGCACCCAGCGCGCCACCGTCCAGACCGAGGCATTCTCCTCCGATATCCAGCAGGTCAATGTCCTCTGCTCCGTTAACTACTCTGTCGACCGCGAGACCTCACAGAAGCTGTTCGGCAATGTCGGCGCAAGTTACTATACCACGGTCGTTGAGCCGCGCATCTTCAACAATATCAAGGCGGTCTTTGCCAAGTATTCCGCGGAAAATCTCGTGGCTTCCCGCAGTGAACTTGCCGACAAGATCCTCGAACTGCTCGAACCCGAAATGAAAGCCTACGGTATCGCGATCATCAGCGTCTCGATCGAGAACATCGACTTCTCCGACGCCTTCACCGACGCGGTCGAAGCGAAACAGGTAGCAGATCAGAACAAACTGCGTGCCGCGACCGAGCAGGCACAGCGCACGCTCGAGGCGGAAGCCGAGGCACAGCGTCAGATCATCGCCGCGGAAGCGGACGCCGAGGTCACGAGAATCCAGGCGGAGGTCGCGCAGTATGCCGGTGAAAAGGAAGCCGCCAAGAACCAGAAGCTCTCCGAGTCCATGAATGAGCTCCTGATCGCCTATAACTTCGTCGAGAAATGGAACGGCAAGCTGCCCACGATCATGTCCGGCGGCGACGATATGCTCTCCATCCTGAATATCGACCCCTCTTCCATGCTGGAAGAGACCGAAGAAGCGGCAGACTGATCCCCGTTTTTCCGCTGATCCCCATCTTTTCCGAAAGGAAGCAAGACCCATGAGATATCCTTCCCTTTTATACCGGGATCCCCCGGCGGGCAGGCCGCTCTCCCTCTCCGTCTTCGAGGACCTGCAGATCACGCAGCTGATCCGGACGGACGTATTGGAGGCGGTCCTTTCCCCGTGCGGAAAGGACAATATCCTCGCGCGGAACGAACTGTTCCGTGCGGCGGAGCGCGAACCCTTCCTTGCCCTGCTTGACAGACTGGACGCTTCGCTGGTCCGCGCGGAGGAGCTGTACCGGATCTATACCGAGGCGCATCACGAGGGAGAGAAGGCGGTGATCTTCGCCTCCCTTCTGTCGGAGGCGATCGCCTTC
This sequence comes from Eubacteriales bacterium, assembly GCA_045617585.1. Classification (GTDB taxonomy): domain Bacteria; phylum Bacillota; class Clostridia; order Oscillospirales; family CAG-272; genus CAKRZE01. The sequence goes on along the minus strand of JAZLIW010000130.1, from coordinate 11,687 downwards.
GCGCACCTTGCCGCCCCCGACCCCGGTGCCGGGGAGCTGTACGGCAGGTTCTCCGCCTTTTTCCGTGAGGAGCTGAACGGAAGCGCCCTGAAGGCGGCGGAGGAGGAGCTGAAAACGCTGCTCCCCACGCTCGGTTCTTTCGTCCGATGCAGCTTCCGCGTCCACGACAAGGAGATCGTCTTCCGCCCGAAGGGAGAGGATAGCTATCTTTCTGCCCTGCGGACCTGCGCGCGTGAACTGTCGCTCGACCCGCCGGAGGAGCCGCTCTTCCTCCCGCGTCAGCTTTCACCCGTCATCCTCGGCAAATTCGCCGCGGCGTACCCGAAGGAATTCGGCGCCTTCCTCGCCTTTGAAAAGAAATACGCGTCCCTCTTCGATCCCGACCTCCTCTCCTACCGCCTTCCGGTCGAGTTCTACCTGACCTTCACCCGTCTTCTGGAGCGCGTCCGCGCCAACCGCATCCCGGTCACCTATCCGACCCTGTCGGAGGAGCGCGTCATCCGCATCGGAGAAGCGTACGATATCTCTCTGTTCGCCAAGAACGAGTACGATATCGTGCCGAACGACGTTCTGTTTACCCCGGACGAGCCCTTCTTTTATCTCACGGGCGCGAACGGCGGCGGCAAGACCACCTATCTGCGCACCGTCGGCATCTCGCTCGTCTTCCTTCTGCTCGGCATCCCCCTGCCCTGCGCCTCCGCCGTCGTCTCCGTCCCGGACGGGATCTATACGCACTTCCCGCGTGACGAGCGATTTGAGGGGACCGGGCGCTTCGTGGAGGAGAACCGCCGCGTCGAAAGGATCCTGAACGAAATGACCGGAAACTCGGTCGTCCTGCTCAACGAGACCTACTCGACCACCAATGAGGAAAACGCGGTGGAAATGACCGAAAAATTGGCTGATACCCTTTGGGAGAAGCGCATCTTCGGTCTCTATATCACCCATCAGCATTCCCTGAAGGAAAGCGCCATCCCATATCTGAACGTGCTGATCGACGCGGACGATTCCAACCGCCGCACCTTCAAGATCGCGCGGCAGCGCACGACCGGAGGCTCCTTCGCGGAGGATATCCTGAAAAAATATGCGCTGACCAAAGAGGCGCTGGAGAATCGGTTCGGGGAGGGGATGCTATGAAATTCAGTCTTTTGAAAAAGAACGCGGAGACCCCCGTCTTCTGCGACGTGGTCTACGACCTCTCGATCGACCGCGCGATGGAACGCATCTGCCCGGATCCCAAGCGGCGTGAATACTTCCTCGACACGCTGGCACATCCGCTGACCGACGCAGAGAACATCCGCTACCGGCAGCAGATCCTGCACGACTTTCTGACGCTGCCGAAACTCTTTACCGATCTGCAGCTTCTGTTTTCCCGCTACGACAAGATCAAGAGCGACTGGCAGGAAATGAAGCTGACCGGCGTCCCCGCGGGTTCCGCCTCGGTCAACCCGGAGGCGATGCTGGAGCACACCTACGCGAGCCTGAAGGTCACGGCGATCTTCCCGAATACGATCGTCTCCTTCTTCCGCTCTCTGTTCGACACGCTGAAAAAATACCCCCTCACGTCCGAGGGACTGATCGCGATCCGCGATTACTGCGAGGAGCGCATCGGCAACAACTCACTGAACGAGATCGTCCGCATCGCGCAGCTCTTCCGCTATAAATCCCCGGAATTCTATACCTTCGGCGTTGCCGCGGAGCTGGATGAAACGCTGCGCGTCCGTGCAGCGGAACTCTTCGACATCAGCGAGTACGAGGAGAAAAAGCGCTCCGCCTTCCTCGACAAGCTGCTCGGCAAAAAGGACGGGCAGAACGGCGAGTACCGCGTGGAGCCCGACGACAATTCCTTTGAGGACGCGGTCTTCCTGCTCAATCAGGCGCTGACCGGCATCGACGCGGCGCTGACGCAGATCACGAACGGCGTGTACGAGATCTTCTTCGGTCTCTCACGTGAGATGCTTTTCTACGACGCAGCCCTGCTCTACTGCCGCAGGATGGAGGAAAAAGGCCTCTCCCTCTGCGTACCCGAGATCCTGCCCGCGGAAAGCGATACCGTGGTCGTCCGCACCCTGCGCGACCTGCTTCTGGCGTCCGGGGACCTTCCCGCCGAAAAGATCGTCCCCAACGACGTGAACATCGACGGCGTCGCCGGGATCCTCGTCAAGGGTCTGACCGATACCGGCAAGACCGTGTATCTCCGTTCCTGCGCCGCGGCACAGCTCTTCGGTCAGGCGGGGCTCCCCGTCCTTGCCGAAAGTGCCCGTCTCTCGGTCCGTACCGCCTACTTCTCCCACTTCTCCTCCGCCGAGGAAGAGTTCATGAAGGGAGACGCCGCCGGCCGCTTCGATCAGGAGGCGAAGGAGATCGCCGGGATCATGGACAGACTGACCCCGCACGCGATGGTCTTTCTCAACGAGACCTTCCAGACCACGTCCTACCGGGAGGGCACCGACGCGATCTTCCACGTCCTCTCCGTCCTTCCCCGTATGAACGTCAAGTTCCTCTTCGTGACCCATCTGACCGCCCTGTTCCGCAAGATGGACAAGGAAAAGGTCTGCCTGATGGAGACCGACGAGACCGGAAAATACAAGCTCAAGCGCATCGAATGACCCGAAGATAAAGGACCGCCGTCCGTTTCCCCCCACGCAAGGGGAGGGAGACGGACAGCGGTCCTTTTTTACGGGAGCATCACTCGATCACGGTCAGGCTCTCGTTCAGCGGTCTTCTCTTCTTCGTGCGGATGGGATCCCCCTCCTTCGCGTAGCCGAGCGCGATCACGAGGCGCGGCTTCAGCTCCGCGGGGAGAGCAAGCTCCGCGCGCAGCTTGTCCTCGTAGATCCAGCCGAGGATGGTCGAGGAAACGCCGAGCTCCGCGGCGGCAAGCACGAGATGCGCGGCGGTCAGCCCGAGATCGATCGGCGCGAAATGCTGGGAGGAGATCTTCGACGCGATCTTTTCGGAGAGGGTCGCCTTCCGCTCCGAGATCACGACGAACGCCGGGACCTTCCCGGTAAAGCGGTTCATCACGGCGTCCGAGACGCATTTTGCGACGGCGTGTGCCCGCTCGGGATTCGGGATCAGCGTATAGTGCCACGGCTGGCTGTTGCAGGCGGAGGGGGAAAGCGCGGCAAGGGAAAGGATCTCGTCCAGCTTTTCGCGCTCCACGGGGCGCTCGTCGTAGTTCCGGCAGCTTTGCCGGGTCAGAAACAGTTCACGGCAGGTCATTTTGAGGTACTTCCTTTCTTGATGGTCGTATTTTTTCCCGTTCCTATTATATCACATTCGTGTGATACTTGACAATTGTTTTTTTTGATGATATAATAAATTATTCCAAACCATTTCCTCGCTTTCAGTTCCGAAAGAAAGGACGAACGATATGTCAAAGGTCATTGAAGAGCGCCGCAAAAAGACGCTGTTCCTCACGCAGTTTTCTCTTCTGCTCGCCATCGAGGCGATCGTGTGCTTTACCCCGCTCGGCTCGATCCCGATCGGTCCGATGGTCGCGACCCTGAGTCACGTCCCGGTCATCGTCACGGCGATCACGCTCGGTACGGGCGCGGGCGCCATGATGGGCTTCTTCTTCGGCTTGTTCAGCTTCATCGTCAATTCCTTCGTCTCGCCGACGCCCCTTTCCTTCGTCTTCACCCCTCTGTACAGCCCGATCTACAGCGGCGGGAATTTCTGGAGCCTCGTCATCTGCTTCGTCCCGCGCATCCTGATCGGCGTCACCGCGGGGCTCGTCTTCGGCGGGCTGCACAGCCTCCTCAAACGCAAGCCGACCGACGCCGTCTCCTACGTTGCCTCCGCCATCGTCGGCACCCTGACCAATACCGTGCTCGTGCTCGGCGGCATCTACCTCTTCTTCGGTCAGGCATACGCCGAGGCGATGGGGATCGGCTACGATCTGCTGCTCGGCGCCATCATGACAGTCGTCGGGACCAACGGCATCCTGGAGCTGGTGATCGCCGTGATCGTCGCCTTCGCGGTCTGCGCCCCGATCCGCAAGTATCTGCTCGAGCTCGACTGAACGCAATAATACAAAACGATCCGCTGCTTTCCCGTACGGGAGGCAGCGGATCTTTCGTTCTGTGATCTTTTCAGCGCAGGGTCCTGACCGCTTCCTTTTCGACGGGAAGCACGTCCCGGAACCGGCGGACGTAGGCGTTCATCCCCTCGGTCTCCTCTTCTCCGGCACGCAGGACGGAGGCGGACGCCGCGGAGAAGATCCGCGCGTCGAGGTAATCCGGCAGGGTCTCGTCCGCTTTCCGGTCGATCAGATAGGCGGCAAGCAGCGCCATGCCGTAGGGACCGCCCTCTCCCGCCGTCTCCAGAACGCTGATCTCGGTGTTCAGCGCCGCGGAAAGGATCCGCTGCCCGACGCCCGGCGTCTTCAGGAACCCGCCGTGCGCGGTGATCCGGTCGATCCGAAGATGCTCACGTTCCACCAGCCCGTCGTACGCGATCTTGAAGGTCGAGATCGCCGAGGAAAGGTGGGCGCGCATCAGGTTCGCAAGGTCCAGCGGCACGTCGGGCGAACGGAGGAGGAAGGGTCTGCCCTCCGGGATCCCGGTCACGTTCTCACCGGAATAATAATTGCAGGTGACGAGACCGCCGCAGTCGGGCGCTCCCTCGAGCGCCTTGCGGAACAGCCGTCCGAACAGCTCATCCTTGTCGATCTTCGCCCCGGCAAGCGCAGCCACGTCGGCGAACAGATCGACCCACGCGTTGATATCGGAGGTGCAGTTGTTGCTCTGCACGAGCGCGACCGGAAGTCCCGCCGGCGTCGTGACCACGTCCGCGGTCATGGAGACGCCGATCGTATGATCGGTCACCGCCATCAAAAAGACGGAGGTCCCGACCGAGAGCGACGCCGTGTATTCCCGGACGGCGTTCGTCGCGACCATGCCGGTCCCGGCGTCCCCCTCCGGCGGCGCGAACGGGATCCCTGCCTCAAGATCCCCGTCGGGATCGAGCAGCCTTGCCCCCGCCTCGGTCAGCGTTCCCGCGTTCTCCCCGGCGGACAGCACCCGGGGCAGGACGTCCCGCACAGAGCCGAAGATCCCGTAGGGATGTGCAAGCGCGTCAAACTTCCGTACCATCTCCGCGTCGTAATCCCCGGTCGAAGGGTCGATCGGGAACATCCCGGAGGCCTCTCCGATGCCGATCACTCTTTCCCCGGTCAGCAGGCGGTGGAGATATCCGGCGACCGTCGTCAGGTAGTCCAGCCGCTCCAGATGCGCCTCGTGCCGCTTCATCGAATAATACAGATGACACACGCTCCAGCGCTGCGGGATATGGAAGCCGAGCGCTTCGGTCAGCTCCTCTGATTCCGCCGCGGTCATCGTGTTGCGCCAGGTGCGGAACGGGGCGAGCTGATTTCCCGCCGCGTCAAAGGGCAGATACCCGTGCATCATGCCGGATACGCCCGCCGCGCCGACCCGCGTCAGCGTCACGCCGTATTTTTCCAGCACGTTCTTTTTCAGATCGGCGTAGCATTCCCGCACGCCCGTCCGGACCTCCTCCAGGGAATAGGTCCAGACGCCGTTTTCCAGTCTGTTCTCCCATTGAAAGCTGCCGGACGCGGCGGGAACGCGGTTTTCGTCCAGCAGGACCGCCTTGATCCGGGTCGAGCCAAGCTCGATCCCAAGCACGCATCGCGAAAGATCCATCTTATCAAACCTCCGCAGTTTTTTTCTCATTATAGCAAAGAACCGGTAAGATTGCAAGCGCATATCCCCATTTTTCCGAAAAAATGCCCGCCCCGAAGACGTTTCCGTCCCCGGAGGCGGGCATTCCCGTCACACGCGCAGCGTATTTTTACGTTGCCATTCCCGCGAACTGCGTCTGATACAGCTCGTAGTATACGCCCTGCTGCTTCAGCAGTTCCTCGTGATTGCCGCTCTCCACGATATGCCCGTCGGCAAGGACGATGATCTTGTCGGCGTTGCGGATGGTGGAAAGACGGTGCGCGATCACGAGGCTCGTGCGGTTCTTCATCAGCTCCAGCATGGCGAGTTGGATCTGCATCTCGGTACGGGTATCGACCGAGGAGGTCGCCTCGTCGAGGATCAGGAACTTCGGGTGGGCGAGCGCGGCGCGGGCGATACAGAGCAGCTGACGCTGTCCCTGCGAAATATTCTCTCCGGATTCGGAGAGCTGCATATCGTAGCCCTCGGGCAGACGTTCGATAAAGAGGTCTGCGTTGGCGGTCTTCGCCGCGGCGCGGATCTGCTCTTCGGTCGCGTCCAGCTTGCCGTAACGGATGTTGTCGGCGATGGAATCGGAGAACAGAACGGAATCCTGCAGCACGATACCGATGGATTCGCGCAGTTCCTTCTTGGAGATCTGCTCCACGTTCTTTCCGTCGAGCAGGATCTCGCCGCCGTCGATGTCGTAGAACCGGGTCAGCAGATTGACGACCGTCGTTTTGCCGGAGCCGGTGCGTCCGACGATCGCGACCGTCTCGCCCGGGTTGACGTGAAGGTCGAAGTGCTTCAGGACCGGCTCGCCGGGCACGTAGGAGAACATGATATCACGGAAGTCGAGCTCTCCGCGGACCGTCGCGTCGTCGAGCGCGTCGCCGCCCTCGTTTTCCTCGCTCTCGGCGTCCATGATCTCAAAGACGCGCTCCGCGCCCGCGATCGCGGTCATGATGGCGCTGTACTGGTTCGCCACCTCGTTGACCGGGCGGTTCAGATGGCGGGAATACGTGATAAAGCTGTGCAGGACCGCAACGGTGATCGCGCCCTTCAGGGAGAGATAACCGCCGACGACTGTCAGGAGCAGGAAGCCGACGTTCCCGATCACGTTCATGAGCGGGCCCATGATCGAGCCGAAAATGTTGGCGCGGATGCCGGTGTGCTTCAGGTTGTCGGAGATCACGCCGAAGTCCTCGACCGCGCGCTTTTCCCTGCCGTACGCCATGACCGTACGGTATCCGGTGACGTTCTCCTCGACCGCGCCGTTGAGCTGACCGAGCAGCTTCTGCTGACGGACGAAATACTTGCGCACCAGCTTGGTCATCTGCGTCGAGGCAAGGATGGTCAGCGGGATGGTGATCAGCGAGATCAGCGTCAGGAGCCAGCTGTACTTCAGCATCATGATCAGCGAGCCGATCAGCGTGATCGCCGCCGAGAAGAGCGAGGAGATCGAGCTGGAGATCGTGTTCGACACGTTTTCGACGTCGTTCGTCATCCGGCTCATGATATCGCCGTGACGGTGCTGATCCACGACCTTGATCTTGAGGTAGGTGATCCGGCGGAACAGATCGCGCCGCATATTGTAGACCGTCTGCTGCGAGAGCTTCGCGGCGACGAGGCCGCTGATATAGGAGATCACCGAGGAGACCAGATAGATGACGCCCATCGTGATCAGGATCGAGGTCAGCGCCTCTCCGTCAAAGTAGTGGCTGCCGTCCTCCGCCTCCGCGAAGATGGCGCCGATCGCCTTCCCCTGGAGGTCGGGACCCGCGAGCGTCAGCACGGTCGTCAGGATCGTCATGACCAGCAGCGCCGCGACGAGCCAGCCGCTTCTGCCGATGTAGGCGACGAGACGACGCAGCGTCCCCTTCAGGTCCTTCGGCTTTTCCTTCATGCCGGGGCCGCGGCCTCTGCCGCCGCCCGGACGCATTCCCTGCCCCGGTTTTCCGGCGGAGGTGTTGCCCGATTCGCGCTGTTCCTTCATGTAGGCGGTGTATTCGTCCAGTTCCTCCGCCTTTTTCTTTTTCTTCTCAGGCATCCGCTTCGCCCCCCTTCTTCAGCTGGGAGTTGTAGATATCGACGTAAGCGGGGCTGATGCGCATCATTTCCTCGTGCGGTGCGCAGGCGGTGATCACGCCGTCCTCAAGGACAGCGATCCGGTCCGCCTCGGTGACCGACGCGATGCGCTGTGCGATCATGATGATCGTCGTATCGGGGAAGCTCTCACGCAGTGCCTTGCGGAGCTTTGCCTCGGTCCCGAGGTCGAGCGCCGACGTGCTGTCGTCGAAGATGAGGATCTCCGGCTTGCGGAGCAGACCGCGCGCGATCGACATTCTCTGCTTCTGTCCGCCCGAAAGGGACGCGCCCTTTTCGGAGATCATCGTCTGATACCCGTCGTTGAAGCCGACGATGAATTCGTCCGCCTGCGCGATCTTTGCCGCCTCGATCGCGTCCTCCTCGGAGGCGTCGGGCATTCCGTAGCGGATATTGTCGAGCACCGTGCCCGAGAAGAGCTCGCTCTTCTGCAGGATGATGGAGATCTTGGAGCGGAGCGCTTCGATATCGTATTCCCGGATATCGCGCCCGTCCACGGTGATAAAGCCGCTCGTCACGTCGTAGAAGCGGGGGATCAGGTTGACCAGCGTCGATTTGCCGCAGCCGGTCGCGCCGAGGATCGCGACGAATTCCCCGGGATGGACGGTCAGGTCGATATCCTGCAGGACGTCGCGCCCGGAGGCGTCGGGATAGCGGAAGGACACGTCGGAAAAGACGACCTCGCCGCGCTTGCCCTCGATCCCCTCGGTCTCGGTGCCGTTCACGATCGTGGGACGGCTGTCAAGGATCTCGATGATACGCTTGCCGGACGCCGCGGCGCGGCTGACCGACTGGAACATCATGCTGATCATCAGCAGGGAGGAAAGGATCTGCGTGACGTAGGTGATCGCCGCGGAGATCGCGCCGACCTGCACCTCGGGAGACCCGGCGGCGAGCTGATCGCGGACCGCCTGTCCGCCGACGATGATGATCGCGATGATCGAGAAGTTCATGATGATGCTCATGATCGGCCCGAGGCGGATCAGGATCTTCTGCACCTTCAGGGAGGTATCGCGGTAATCGACGTTCACCTTGTCGAAGCGGTCGATCTCGTAGTCCTCTCTGGCAAACGCCTTGATGACCCGCGCGCCCGCGACGTCCTCCTGCACGACCGAGTTCACGTTATCCAGCTTTTTCTGCACGGTCTGGAACATCGGGGAGGCCTTCAGCACCACGCCGACCACGAGGATCAGCTCAAGCGGCATCGCGATGGCAAGAACGATCGAGTAGCGCACGTTCAGCTCGCGGATCATGAAGATGCCGCCGATGAAGAACATCGGCGCGCGTACGAACATCCGGAGGACGTTCGCCACGAGATCCTGCACCGCCGTGACGTCGTTCGTCAGACGGGTGATCAGAGAGCCGGTGGTGAATTTGTCGGTCTGCTCCAGAGAGAGCGCCATGACCTGCTTATAGGTATCGTTGCGGAGGTCGCAGGAGAAGTTCTGCGCCGCCGCGGAGGCAAAATAAGAGCAGGAGATCCCGCCGATGCCCCCGATGACGACGAGGATCAGCATTTCGATCCCCGTCGAGACGATCACGCTCATATCCTGCCCGATCACGCCCTTGTCGATGATGGTCGCCATCAGCTCGGGGATCTTCAGATCCACCAGCACCTCGATGATCATCATGATCGGCGAGAGGAGAGCAAGATACCAGTACGGTTTCAGATATTTTGCGAGTTTCATACCGGTGTCTCCCTTTCTTTCGATTCTTTGGGTTCCGCGGACACGGTGTCCGCCCGGAGATTGCCGATCAGCTTGTGCAGCGTCGCGGTGAACGCTTCGCGCTCCTCCTGCGTGACGCCCGCCATCGCAGTTTCCTCAAGGGTCCGGATCTCGGCACGGATCACGGCGTCGAGCGCCCGCCCGGCGTCGGTCAGATAGACGCGCGTCTGCCGCTGATCCTTTTCGTCCGTCTCCCTCCGGACCAGTCCGTCCGCCTCCATCTTTCCGAGCGTCACGCTGACCGTCGGCGCCTGAAGATTGGTCAGGCGGGAGAGCTCGAGCTGCGTCCTGCCGTCTCCGTGCATCAGGTGGAAGAGGATCAGGCGGCAGCCGTTGGAGACGCCCCTGCCCTCCGCGTGTGCCCGGATCCCGTCAAAGAACAGCTTCGACAGATCGCCGACCAGCATAAAGGGGGTCTTTTCTCTTTTTTCCTCCATTCCGTTTCCTTTCGTCCGTTTTTTGTTCCGTGAAAAAAGCCGGCGGCGCGGCTTTCTCCATTCGTTAGTTTACTAACTAATTGAAGATTATACCACGCCCCGGCCGTTTTGTCAACATTCTTTTGCCCCGGAAAACCGGAATGAAGGGGCACGCGCCTTTCTGAAGAAAAGCTGTGCAAAAGACTTTGATATGGGGGGTGATCGCCCCACGCAGCATTTTCTCCGGACGGTTCCCGGGAGATCAGAGCAGGATCTCGATGCCCTCGGGCGCTTCGATCTCCAGTTTATCGGGCGTCACGCGGACGCGCACGTCACCGAGCGGCGTCGGGAACGTGCCCTCGGCAAAGGAGAGCCCCGCCAGCGTCGGACGGACGCGCAGCTTCCGGCAGCCCGGCGCCTCGATCCGGATCCCGAGGATCCGCTCGGCAAGGAATGCCGTCGGTCCCGAGGACCAGCCGTGGCAGAGGCTGTGCCGGAGCCCGCGGTAGCAGTATCCGCCGTTTTCCCCGTGGATATCATACCCGGCGGGGATCTCGTCGATGCGGGCACCCTCCCGGACCCAGGAAAGATCGAAGTCCTCGAAGAACGTGGTCGCGCCGACGTCGAGCATCCCGCCGTAATAGCGGCGCAGCACGTCAAGCGCCTCCTCTGTCCGCCCCGCCTCGGCGATCGCCGAAAGCTGATAGTAGGAGAGGAAGGTGGAGAAGCCGGTCATCCCGCCCGACAGCAGGATCTCCGCGCCCCGTTCCGCGGGCATTTCTCCCGCCCAGACCGCGATCGCCGCGGCGCTCTTGTTGTCGGTGATCGGCAGCGGCGCAGCGTCGAGCAGGGCAGCGCGGGAAGCGCAGAGAGCACGCAGTTCTCCGTCGTCAAGTGTCGCGGCGATCTCCTCCCCGGCGTGGAGCGCGGCGGCAAGCAGCGCGTGCGTCCCGGCGTGGGAGTCCGCGCGCTCGCTGGTCGGCCAGTCGAGGAAGTGCCCCGCCGCGCGGGCGGGCGACAGGTTGTCACTCCCGTCGGGGTTCACCTCGCCGCAAAGCTGACGGAGCAGACCCGCAAAATAGTCGGCGTGTGAGGTGACCAGCGTGTTTCTTCCCGTCGCAAAGCACCAGTCGCGCGCGATCAGGATCAGCCAGAAGGCGTAGGTGATCATCGAGTTCGGATATCCGGGCAGCGGGAACTGACGGATCACGAGATCCAGACTCTCGTCGATGATCGGATCGGAGCCGAACACCGTGCGCACCGTCATCATTTCCGGGTGCGAGTCCCCGATCCAGACGAGCCGGTCGCGCTTGATCCCGTCCCACATCAGGTCCTGCAGATTGAGGTGGCAGGTATACGCCGCCGTCTCGTAGATCCGGTTCAGCAGCGGGTCGCTGCACCGGAAGGAGCCGCGATAGGGCAGATCCAGATAGGTCGCGGCGGCAAGCACGGATTTGAGCGAGACCGAGGCGGACGGCGTCAGGAGCTCGATCCGGAGGAACCGGAACCCCGTCTGCCCGAAGATCATGTCGCTGTAATTGGTCAGCAGGACCCGCATATCGCGGATCGAATGGTCGTTGGTCGCGTTCTTTTCCCCGACCGTGCTGAGCGCTTCGGCAGCCGATTCGCCGAAGGTCAGCCGCACCTCGGGCGCGGCGGCGCCGCTCACCGTATAGGTGAGGATCCGCGCGCCTCCCGCGAGCTCGGTGCCGAAGTCAAGGAGCAGGGCGGCGCGTTCCGTTCCCGCCGCGCCG
>JAZLIW010000129.1:0-16748 GCA_045617585.1 Eubacteriales bacterium | reverse complement strand
GAAGAAGGGAAAAAAAAAAAATCCGGGGGCCTCCCCATCCCCGCTAATTTTTGGTGGGAGCGGGTGGATTCGGACCACCGAAGTCAGTGACAACAGATTTACAGTCTGCCCCCTTTGGCCACTCGGGAACGCTCCCTGGAGCTGGTGAACGGAGTCGAACCATCAACCTGCTGATTACAAATCAGCTGCTCTGCCATTGAGCCACACCAGCAATTTCAACGTGTAACATTATAACACTTTCGCCGCACCGTGTCAAGTCCTTTTCATCATTTCTTTTCCCGATGTCATCATCCTTCGGAAGGAAGAGAAGAAAGAAAAACGGTTGACTTTACGGTGCGTTTCCTGTATAATGAGAAAAAAAGGAGAGGGAACATGGAATACAGAGAAACCTATCATCTGATCAGCAATACTCATTGGGACAGAGAATGGTATCAGTCCCATGAAAAATATCTCGTCCGCCTGATCGAGCTATGCGACCGACTGATCGAACTCATGGAGCGTGATAAGGAATACCGCTTCATCACCGACGGTCAGTACGCGCTGATCGGCGACTATATCGAAGCCAAACCTGAAAACCGTGCCCGCGTCGAGGCGCTCGTCAAAGAGGGAAGACTACTCGTCGGACCCTGGTACACCCAGCCGCTCGAAGGGCTGGTCGGCGGAGAAGCGCTGATGCGGAACCTGAAATACGGAATCCGCGCGTCCGAAAAGCTCGGCAGCGTCATGCGCTTCGCTTATGAGATCGATGAATTCGGCCATACGGCACAGATGCCGCAGATCCTGCGCGGTTTCGGTATCCCTTCCGCCATGGCGTGGAGAGGGCTGCCGAAGGGCTCGAAAAGCATTGTCAACTGGGAAGCACCCGACGGTTCGACCGTCCATATGATGTACTCCCGCGCCGGATACGGGGAAGCAACGGCGCTCCCGCTGCAGACCGAGGACTGGACGGAGACCGTGGACGGCACCGAGATCGGCCGCGCCGGACTGAAAACCAGAGTGGAAAAGCTGCGTGACCTCCGTCTGTTCAATTCCGAAAGCCGGCACATGCTGTGGCTCAACGGCATCGACCATTCCTGGGCGCAGGAGGATCTTGACGAGGTCCTGCCCAAGCTCCGCACTCTGTTCCCGGAGATCGAGGTCCGCCGCAGTACCCCGGAGGAATACACCGCCGCCGTCCTTGCGGATTACAGAGAAAGAGGACTTGTTCCCGTAACCGTCCGCGGTGAACTGATGTATAACGCGGAAGACGTGCTCGAATCGACGAACGCCCTTCACCCGCGTCAGAAAAAGCGTCATTACGAATCCGAGCACGCGATCGTCAACCGTCTGGAACCGGTCTCCGCGATCGCCTGGCTGCTCGGCAGAAAGCATCCGACCTGGGCAATCGACCGCGCCTGGAAATACGTTCTCGAGAACCACGCGCATGACAGCCTCGGCTGCTGCTCCGTGGACGAGGTCTTCGAGCAGGTCATGGCGAGATACGGCGCCTGCCTGTCCCTTTCCCAGCAGGTCACGGAAGACGGATTCCGTTATATCATGTCCTGCGGCAAGGACACCCCGTCTCTCTGGATCTTCAATACGGCGTCCGTTCCGGTCTCCGGAGTCAGAAAGATGGCCTTTGACGTGCCCTCCGGCTTCGGCAACGGGACCTTCCGCCTCCATACACCGGACGGCAGCCCCGTTCCGGTCCGGATCCTTTCCATGGAAAAATCCGGGGATATCCGTTATAATCCGCGTCTCGGTCATCCGACGAACGGAACGAAAACGATCGTCACGGCGCTGATCGATCTTCCTTCCGTTCCCGCGTTCGGCTGGTCCCGCCTTGATTTCATTGCCGGGGACCCTGCCGTCCTGAAGCTGGAAAACAGAAAAGACCACGGTCTGTTCCTCCGTCCCGACGTCCTTGAAAACGGATATCTCCGTCTTACCTTCCGCACAGACGGATCTTTCGATCTCCTGAACAAAGAAACGGGCAAGCTCTTCCGCTCCCAGTTCTTACTGGAAGACAGCGGGGAAGCCGGCGACGTCTATATCCATACCGAGGCAAAATGGGACCGCAGAACGGTGTATTCCCTCTGCGGCTGCGCTGCGTTCACGCAGCTTTACGACACGCCGCTCGGTTCCGCCGCGCAGATCGTTCTGACGCTTTCCGTTCCCGACGGCATCACGCCGGACAGAACGCGCCGCGGAGAGGAGAACGGCACGGTAAAGGTAACGTATATTGCCGCGCTGAACAAGGGGGAAAAGAGAGTCGATCTGTCCGTAAAGATCGAAAACGCCGCCCGGAACCACCGCCTCCGCGTCCTTTTCCCGACGGGACTGACCGGGGCGGACCGTTCCTTCGGTCTTCAGGCGTTCGATCTGACCGAACGGGAGATCACGTCCGCTTTTGACCCGGATGCCGGGCACGAGCAGATCTACCAGACCAAGCCGATGCTCGGCTTCTGCGGTGTGACCGACGGCGTGAACGGTCTTGCCGTGACCGCGCCCGGTATCTACGAATACGAAGTGATCGACGACGAAGACCGTTCTGTCGCCGTGACGCTCCTCCGCTCGATCGACGTGATCAGCACCGGGATCTTCGCGCAGGTCGGGGAATACCGGATGAAGGAGGCACTGAACCTGACGGAGCTTTCGTTCGATCTTTCCCTGATCCCGTTCACCGGTCCGAAAGAAAACGCCGTCCGTACCGCCTTCTCTTCGCTGGAGCCGCCGCACGCGATGCTCAACCGGCAGACGGAGGACAGCGTGATGCCGGGCTACCTTACCCCTGCGCCTCTCCTGAACGATCACGGTTCTGCGGTCCTTACCGGATGCGACGAATGTATCGTTACGTCCGTCCGCCGTTCGGACAGTGAAAACGCGCTCATCGCAGATATCATGAACCCGACTGACAGCACGCTGACCATCCGGCCCGAAATCGGCTTCCCGGGGATCCTGCCGTCCGCCGTCGTCCTCTGCACGCTTGAGGAAAAGGATAAAGCGCCGATCGGTCCCGAGGGATTTGAGGCGGCGCCCCATTCCGTTTCCGCCGTACTGTTCCGTTTCTGATACTCCCGGCTGCCGCGCTCACCCGCGGCAGCCTTCGGTTTTTGGCAATATATCCAAGAAAAGGGAACACGGTTGCGCCTGTTCCCGTAAAGCGTCAAAATTCGACTTTTGTTATTGACAAACGAGGGAATCTTTGATATAATCAATTCTGCTGATATAGGTTCGAAAAGTCGGTTCGGACGTTTCTACCGTGACACCGTTCAGTCACGACTATCGGTCAGAAACCATACGTCCGTTCCCGGACCGATCGGCAGACCTTTGCACAGGGTCTGCTTTTTCGCTGATGTAAATTTATTTACATATATTATGATATGGAGGATTCAACAATGAAAAAACTGCTCATCGCGCTTCTCGCAGTGATCATGCTTCTTTCCGTCTGCGCTTGCGACGGCGGCAAGAACGATGATGACGTCCTGAAGATCGGTATGGTCTGCATCGGTGACGAGAACGACAAAGGCTATACCTACAATTTCATCCGCGCTACCGAAACCGCAAAGGCCGAGCTTGAAAAGCAGGGCATCAAGATCCAGTGGCTCTTCAAGTGGAACCTGATCGAGGGTGACGGCGTTACCGTTGCCAACCAGGAGCTCGCAGAAGAGGGCTGTGCCATCGTCTTCAACAACTCCTACGGTCACGAGCCCGCAATGCTCACCGCTGCCAAGGATTACCCGAACGTCCAGTTCGTCGGTATGACCAACGAAGCAAGCTGGAAGGACGATCTCGACAACACGCATAACGCCTTCAACCGCATTCACGAAGGTCGTTACGTCGCGGGTGTCGTCGCCGGCATGAAGCTGCAGGAAATGATCGACGCCGGTACCATCAAGCCCGAAGAGGCTGTCATCGGCTACGTCGGTGCTTATTCCTTCGCGGAAGTTATTTCCGGCTTCTCCGCTTACTACCTCGGCGCCAAGTCCGTTTGCCCCACCGTTACCATGAAGGTCAACTTCGTCGGTTCCTGGTCCGATCCTACTCTTGAGGGCAACGCCGCTCAGGCTCTGATCGATCAGGGCTGCAAGCTCATCTCTCAGCATTCCGACAACACCACGCCCGCTACCACCGCTGAAAAGGCCGGCGTCTTCCACACCGGTTACAACGCCGATATGATCTCCGCCGCTCCGAAGGCATCCCTGATCTCCACCAGAATCGACTGGACGAACTACTTCGTTTATGCCATCAAGGCAGTTGCCGAGGGCAAGAACTTCGACGCTGACTACTCTCACGGCATGAAGGAAGGCGAGGTCGTTCTGACCGCGCTGAACGAAGATATCGCTGCCAAGGGCACCAAGGAAAAGATCGAGGAAGTCATGGCCAAGATCTCCGACGGTTCTCTGGAAGTCTTCGACACCTCCAAGTTCACCGTCAACGGTGAGACCGTTACCTCTCAGCTCGCGATCGATAAGACCGGCGACTTCGTTCCGGATGAAGGCGAAGCCATCTCCGGCGGTGCGTTCCACGAGTCTCAGGTCCCCGGCCTGATGTCCGCTCCTTATTTCGCACTCAGAATCGACGGCATCGAGTGGCTCAACGAGAAATATTGATCTTTTGACCCCGCTCTGACATGAGAGACCGGTCTCATCCGGTCTCTCATGGTATTTTTGTTTTTCGGATTACACAAGGGTATCCTTGTTCAGGAAAGGATGATGTCATTTGCCCGGTACCATTGCCGTACGGATGAGAAACATCACGAAAAAATTCGGTTCCACAGTAGCAAACGACAACGTCTGGCTGGACATCTGGAACGGCGAGATCCTCTCGCTGCTCGGAGAAAACGGTTCCGGCAAGACAACGCTGATGAATATGCTTTCCGGGATCTATTACCCGGATTCCGGTCAGATCTTCGTCGGTGACGAGGAAGTCGTGATCTCGTCGCCGAAGGACGCGTTCCGGTACGGGATCGGAATGATCCACCAGCATTTCAAGCTCGTCAGCGTTCTGACCGCCGCGGAAAACGTGGTTCTCGGACTTGATATCAAACCGGTCCTTGATATCCGCGAGGTCGCCGCCAAGGTCACGGAGATCTGCGAGAAATATCATTTCAACATTGACCCTTACAAAAAGGTCTACGAAATGTCCGTGTCCGAAAAGCAGACGCTTGAAATCATCAAGGTCCTCTACCGCGGCGCGAACATTCTGATCCTCGACGAGCCGACCGCCGTCCTGACGCCGCAGGAGACCAACCGTCTCTTCGACGTCCTGCGCAGAATGCGCGACGAAGGAAAAGCGATCGTCATCATCACACACAAGCTGCACGAGGTCATGGATCTCGCGGACCGCGTCGCAGTTCTCCGGAAGGGAACGTTCGTCGGCGATATGCTCGTCAAAAACACGAACCCCGGGGAAATGACGAACATGATGGTCGGCAGACCCATCTCGCTGAACATCGACCGTCCGCTCCCCGTAGACCCCAAGCCGAGACTGACGATCAGAGATCTGACCGTCGTCAACGACGAGGGACTGACCAAGCTCGATCACGTTTCCTTTACCGCGATGGGCGGGGAAGTCCTCGGTATCGCGGGGATCGCGGGCTCCGGGCAAAAGGAACTTCTTGAAAGCATCGCCGGACTTTGCCCCGTCAGGGAAGGCTCGATCACTTACACGCCAGAGGGAACAGAACCCTCCGAGCTCGTCGGCAAAACGCCGATGCAGATCAAGGCTGCGGGCGTCTCCCTTGCCTTCGTTCCCGAAGACCGTCTCGGTATGGGTCTGGTCGGGACCATGGGCATGACCTACAATATGATGATCCGCTCCTGGAGGAACGGGCGAGGCATCGTCCTTCACAAAAAGGACCCGAATGAGCTTGCGCTGAAGGTCATGCACGACCTTGAGGTGGTCACGCCGGACGTGGATTATCCCGTCCGCCGTCTGAGCGGCGGCAACGTGCAGAAGGTCCTGGTCGGGCGTGAGATCGCGTCGAACCCCTCTGTACTGATGAGTGCTTACGCGGTGCGCGGCCTCGATATCAACACCTCTTATACGATCTACAACCTGATGACGAGTCAGAAGCAGAAGGGCGTCGCCGTCGTCTTCGTCGGTGAAGACCTTGACGTTCTCCTCGAACTCTGCGACCGGATCCTCGTTCTCTGTGACGGGAAAGTCACCGGGATCGTGGACGGAAGGACAGCGACCAAGGAACAGATCGGTTATCTGATGACGGCAGACAAGCACGTGAAAGGAGAGATAGAAGATCATGCACAGTAAATCTCCTCTGTTTCATCTTGCGAAGCGCGGATACGTCAACTCCCGGCAGGCTTGGACGATCCGGATCGCGTCCTTTCTTGTCGCGATCGTCATCGGCTGCCTCGTCTTTCTCCTGAACGGCAACAATCCGTTTTCCGCGTACGGGATCATCGTCAGGGGCTCCGTCGGAAAAGCCACCGCTTTCCGTCAGACGATCAAGATCGCCATCCCGCTGCTCGGTACCGCGCTTGCCATCGCGCCCTGCTTCAAGATGAAGTTCTGGAACATCGGCGCGGAAGGGCAGATCACCGCCGGCGCGATCGGCGCGACCTTCTTTGCAATCAACTTCTCGACGCTTCCCGCGATTGTTCTTCTTCCCGCCATGGGTATCGCAGGCGCGCTCTGCGGCGCGATCTGGGCGTTTATTCCCGCCTTTTTCAAGGCAAAGTGGAATACCAACGAGACTCTTTTCACACTGATGATGAACTACATCGTCATCGGCATCGTAAAATGGCTGCAGGGAGGTCCCTGGGAAGGAAAGCCGGGCAGCCAGATCATCCCGAAGTTCTCTGCAAACGCGATCCTGCCGAGAGTCTTCGGCATCCACTGCGGCTGGATCATCGTCCTTCTTCTGACCGGCTTCATGTTCTTCTATATGAACTATACGAAACACGGTTATGAGATCGCCGTCGTCGGTGACAGCCCGAATACCGCCCGCTACGCAGGCATGAGCGTTTCCCGCATCACGATCCGTACCATGCTCCTTTCCGGTGCGATCTGCGGCATCGTCGGCTTCATGGTCGCGTCCGGCGTCAACGAAACGCTTTACCACGACGTCGCAAACGGCGTCGGATTTACCGCGATCACGATTGCTTGGCTCGCGCAGCTCAATCCGTTTGCCATGATCGTGATCTCCTTCCTGCTCGCCATCCTCGATAAAGGTTCCGGTTCTCTGCAGACGTATATGAACGTCCCGACCTCCGTTTCCGATATCATCACCGGTATCTTCCTCTTCTGCATGCTGGCAAGCGAGTTCTTCATCAACTATCAGATCATCGTAAACCGTAAACCCAAAGAAACCGCGAAAAAGGAGGCAGCCGCGAAATGAATACGTTTCTTGCTCTTCTTTTCAACGCGATCCTGAACGGAACGCCGCTGATGTACGGCACGCTCGGTGAGATCCTCACCGAAAAGTCCGGCAACCTAAACCTCGGTGTCGAGGGTATGATGTATATGGGCGGTGCGATCGGTCTGATTGGTGCCTTCTATTACAACAAGGCAAACGGTGCCGCGTCGAACGGTGTTGTTGCCATCCTGATCGCGATCCTTTGCTCCTTCCTCGCGGGTGCGCTTGCCGCCCTGATCTTCAGCTTCCTGACGATCACCCTCCGTACGAACCAGAACGTCACCGGTCTCGCGCTTGCGATCTTCGGTACCGGCGTCGGTCAGTTCCTCGGTGAAGTGATCCGCGTCAAGGAAGGCGGCTACATCGTCATCAGCAATGAGCTGAAGGAATATTTCTATCTTTCTCCTTTCCCGAAATCCCTGCAGGAGATCCCGGTCGTCGGTCAGCTGATCTTCGGGCACAACATCTTCGTATATCTCGGGATCGTGATCGCGATCGTTCTCGCGTTCTATATTTCAAAGACCAGATACGGACTCAATCTCCGTGCAGTCGGTGAATCTCCCGCGACTGCAGACGCCGCCGGTATCAACATCACACTGCATAAATACCTTGCGACTGTCATCGGCGGCGGCATTTCCGCCATCGGCGGCATGGTATATATCATGACGATCGCGAACTGCGTCTGGAACCATCAGGGTCTTGCCGGCGAGGGCTGGCTCGCGGTCGCACTCGTGATCTTCTGTCTGTGGAGACCGCTCAACGCCATCTGGGGTTCCTACCTCTTCGGCGCTCTGATGATCCTATATCTCCGTCTCAGTCTTCCGATCCCGAACGAGATCTACAAGATCCTCCCGTACATCGTTACGGTCGTCGTTCTCGTGATCACGTCGATGCGCAAAAAACGCGAAAACCAGCCGCCCGAAAGCCTCGGTATCGCTTACTTCAGAGAAGACAGATAATCGGTCTCTTATCCCGTTCCGGGGCTGCCGTTGCGGCAGTCCCGGTCTGTTTTCTTTTGTTATTCATTGATAATTCAGGCGCTGCGGCATAGGGTTATTGACACAAGATAAAAACAATGGTATAATCCAACGGAAAAGGAGTGTGATAAAAATGCTTCAGACAATCAATCCAAATTCGATCCGACCGGAAGGCTGGCTCCGCGATCAGCTCCGCATTCAGGCGGACGGACTGATGGGAAATCTCGACCGCCTCTGGCCGGATGTCCGCGACAGCGCGTGGATCGGGGGAAACCGGGAAGGATGGGAACGCGTCCCGTACTGGCTCGACGGCTTCATCCCGCTTGCCTTTCTGCTGAAAGACGAGGACATGATCGGTAGGGCGAAGAACTACGTGGACGGGATCCTTTCCCGACAGAGAGAGGACGGCTGGATCTGTCCGTGCAGGGAAGAGGATATCCCGCACTACGATCTGTGGGCACTGTTTCTGATCGGAAAAGTGCTGACGCTTTATTATGAATTCACTGGCGATCCGAAGATCCCCGCAGCGCTGAATAAAGCGTTTGCAGACGTGTGGAGACGCCTCTCCGCCGGTACGGTACGGCTGGTGAACTGGGGAAAATACCGCTGGTTCGAGGCGCTTATCCCGATCGCGTTTTTGTATGAACGTGAAAAAGAGGATTGGCTCCTCCGTCTTGCGGAGACGATCCGTGCACAGGGCGCAGACTACCCCTCCTTCAGCGACCGCTGGGTGATCCCACTGAACGTCTGGACGATGGAAACGCACATCGTCAATCTCGGGATGATGCTGAAAACGGAAGCACTGGAGACCATGCTGTTCGGCAAAAGCGAAAACAGCGCGTCCAATCTTGACGGCATCCTGAAACGTTACAACGGTACGGCAATCGGGACCTATACGGGGGACGAATGTCTTGCCGGTATCTCAAACGTTCAGGGGACGGAGCTCTGCTCGGTCAACGAGCTGATGTACTCCCTGGAATGGCTCTACCGCGTTACCGGAAAGACCGCGTGGGCAGATAAACTGGAGCGTGTCGCCTTCAACGCGCTTCCCGCAACTTTCTCCGACGACATGTGGACGCACCAGTATCTGCAGATGGTCAATCAGATCGAGTGCTCCAGATTCCCGAACAAGGCGATCTTCCGCACCAACGGCGGGGAATCGAATCTCTTCGGTCTGGAACCGAATTACGGCTGCTGCACGGCAAACGGCGGTCAGGGCTGGCCTAAGTTTGCCATGAACGTCCTTCTGAAGGAAAGCGACACGGTTCTCGTTCTCCCCATGCTGCTCCCGTTCTCCGCGGAGACCGAACTGAACGGAAGCACCGTGTCAGTGCACGTGGAAACGGACTATCCCTTCCGCCACAGCGCAAGGATCACCGTAGGGGGAAGCCGCGAGAACGCGGGGAAACTGCGCGTACGCGTTCCGGGTTGGGCGGGATCCGTCACGGTCAACGGCAAGGATCAGACGGGGAACCGCTTCCTCGTCCTTCCGATCGGCGCTGAGGAAGCCGTTTACGAGGTGACCTATTCCGATACGCCGCATCTTGAAAGCCGCCCGCACGGGCTGAAATGCGCCGCGTGGGGCCCGCTGGTCTTCGCTCTCCCGAGAGAAGCGGAATACACGAAGTCCGAATACGTGAGGGACGGCGTCGAACGGAAATTCCCATACTGCGATTACGAGCTCACGTCCTCCACGCCGTGGCAATACGGGCTGACGGACGCGCCGATGACGGTCAGCTACGAAGAGGGAGACGCATATCCGTTCTCTTCCGTCCATCCCCGCGTCGTCCTGCGCTGTGAGGCGGCTACGATCGACTGGGGGTATGCCGACGGTTATACCACCGTCTCCGCTCCGGTCCCGAAATGCAGAAAAGCGTTGTCCGCCCCCGAGGAAAAGGTCCTGTATCCTTACGGCTGCGCGAAGCTGCGCGTTACCGAGCTCCCGCTGATCAGGAAATAATGATCCGAAAAAAACAAAAAAACGCTCCGGCAGATAAAAGGTCTGTCGGAGCGTCTGCTACAGATGAAAAAGGAAGTATTTTTCGGTAGGTGGATTTTGTCCGGCAAAATCCGATGCTCGTTACAGATGCGGAAAAATCAGAATTTGCAGGAGAGAAAATGGAAGACGTTCTTGAACTGATATTAACCGTCCTCACTGCTCCGTTCGGAGATAAATATGACGACTTGTATGAAAAAATCAAGCAAATAAATAATAAATACTTGAGATTTCTTTTGAAAATCCTGATTATTCTCGTTCCTGTAATCATTATTTTTGCTGTTTGTGCTTTGGCAAGCTATTTGATCAGAGGATATTGGTTTTGACAAATCCCGGCTTGTCGAGCTGAAAAGGAAAGTCCACCGAAGAAGATTATCTTTTTCGGTGGACTTTGTTCTGTCAGAATGCTTCCTTATCTGCCCGTGCCGTCCGTTTTCAGGGATTTTCTTTTTTGTCCTTGTTCAGAAGGAGAGACGCCGCGCCTCCGAGAATGGAGTTGAGCACCGAACCGGAGGAAGAAGAGGAAGAAGAAGCGTTTTCCTGATCGTTTCCGCCGCCGAGCAGGGAAGTCAGGATCGAGCCCGCGGACGGACTGTCTTCCTTTTCCTTTCCCTTGAGAAGGTCCATCGCTTTGGCCTTCGTATCCTTATCCGCCTTCCGGTAGAGTTCGACGAGTTTTTTTTCCGTTGCCGTCAGTTTCAGTTCCTCTTTGGCTGCCGCAGAGGATGAGGAGGACGAAGAGGTCTTTCCCGCGGACGACGTTTTCCCGGCGGATGCCGCGTCAAGCAGAGACTTCTGCGTTACGCCGGTCGCCTTCGCGATCAGCTTCAGATCGTCGGTCGATAATTCCTTTTCGCCGCGTTCCGCTTTTCCGATATCGGAAGAGGAGAGGGTCTTGACCTTTTTGGCGAGTTCCGCCTGCGTCAGTCCTGCGGCAAGACGCGCTTCTTTGATGAGTTCGCCGACCGTTTTCTTTTTTGCTGCCATTTGATTCACCTCACAGAATCCCGTATTTGATGACGAGTGCCGCAAAGACGATGGAAACCATGGAGAGGAGCTTGATCAGGATATTGATCGCCGGTCCCGCGGTATCCTTGAAAGGATCGCCGACCGTGTCTCCGACGACCGCGGCTTTATGGGAATCACTGCCTTTTCCGCCGTGATTGCCCGCCTCGATATATTTCTTTGCGTTGTCCCACGCTCCGCCCGCATTCGACATATAAATGGCAAGCAGAAAGCCTGTCACGGTCGCGCCGGCGAGCATCCCGACCACGCCGTTGACGCCGAGGAGAAGACCGACGGCGATCGGAACAATGACCGCGATCACCGTAGGAAGGACCATTTCCCGCAGGGAAGAGCGAGTGCAGAGATCCACGCATTTCGCGTAGTCCGGTTCGGCTTTACCTTCAAGGATCCCGATGATCTCGGCAAACTGACGTCTGACCTCCCGCACGACCGATTCCGCCGCTCTGCCGACCGCGTTCATGGTCAGCGCCGCGAAAACGAAGGGAAGGCAGCCGCCGATGAATAATCCGACGAGCACCGGAGGATTCATAATATCACGGTTAAAGACGTAATCGGGCGCGATCGCACTGACCTTGTCCACATAAGACGCGATCAGCGCCAGTGCCGTCAGTGCCGCGGAACCGATCGCAAAGCCTTTTCCCGTTGCGGCGGTCGTATTTCCGAGGGAATCGAGCGCGTCCGTCCGTTCGCGCACCTTTTCATCCAGTCCCGCCATCTGCGCGATCCCGCCCGCGTTGTCCGCTACGGGGCCGTACGCGTCCGTTGCGAGCGTGATGCCGAGCGTTGAAAGCATACCTACTGCAGCGAGTGCGATCCCGTAGAGCCCTCTGTCGGTGCTGAAGGAAGCTCCGCGTCCGGACAGATAGAAGGAGCCGACCACACAGACTGCAACGATCACGATCGGGACCGCCGTCGAAAGCATCCCGAGCCCGAGACCGTCGATCATCGTTGTCGCAGCGCCGGTCTCGGAACTGGCGGAGAGTTTTTTCGTGGGGCGGTAAGAATCGGACGTATAATACTCGGTGGACAGACCGATGAGTACGCCGGAAACGAGTCCGAGCAGGATCGCGAAATAGATACCGATCATTTCCTTTCCGAGGACGAAATATACGAGCGGGAAGGAACCGACGGCGATCAGCCCGGCACTGACGTAGGTGCCTTTGCGCAGCGCGGCAAGGAGCGCTTTCTGATTCACGGTCTCTCCGGTACTCACGAAAAACGTGCCGATAATGGAAGCAAGAACGCCGATCGCGGCAAGCAGCATCGGGATCAGCAGTGCTCTGGTCGGATCGATCGCGGTCCCGGTAAACGCCGTCACGCCGAGTGCGGAGGCGGAGATCACCGAACTGACGTAGGATTCATAAAGGTCCGCCCCCATCCCTGCAACGTCGCCGACGTTATCGCCGACGTTGTCCGCGATCACCGCCGGATTACGCGGGTCATCCTCCGGGATACCGACCTCGTTTTTCCCGACGAGGTCCGCGCCGACGTCGGCAGCCTTGGTAAAGATCCCGCCGCCGACTCTGGCAAACAAAGCCATCGAGGAGGCGCCCATACCGAACGTGATCATGGCGGCGCTTACCTCGCTGACGGGAAGACGGAACACCATTTTCAGAAGAATATACCAAAGAGAAATATCAAGCAAACCGAGGCCGACCACCGTCAGCCCCATCACGGATCCGGCGGAAAACGCGACGCGAAGTCCTTTGTTCAGGCTCGTTACGCAGGCATTCGCCGTTCTCGCGTTGGAGGCGGTCGCGATCTTCATCCCGATGAAGCCGGACAGAGCAGAGAAGAATCCGCCCGTCACGAAAGCAAAAGGAACGAAATACGTCAGCAGTCCGAGGATCGCCATCAGCATCAGCACGATGAACATGCTGATAAAAAAGACGGCAACGACTTTATACTGACGTTTCAGATAAGCGTCAGCACCCGAACGGATCGAGGCGGAGATCTTCTTCATCGTTTCGTTGCCTTCCGGGAAGGAAAGAACGCGTTTTGCCGTGATCACGACGTACGTAAGTGCTATGAAAGAGGAAAGAAGGGTCAGAACGGCGATCAGATTGCCGTACGTGCTGATTCCCTCGGCATTCGCGTCAGCCAGCCAGGTAAACAGTGATGTCATACGTTTTCTCCTTTTTTGCGGTGTTGTTTTCCGTATAATTACATTATAATGTATATTTTGACCTATTTCAATTCACAAAACATAGGAGATTTAGGGATTATTTGCAGAAAAGTCGATATTCTTACCAAGAAAGGTGATATAAATCACATATTCACACGTATCTGTGAATTTTTACATGAAAGATAACAGCATCTTTCCTGCATGGTCAACGGTCGTCCGTTTCTTTCCGGTTCTTGACGAACTGCACAAAATATGATATAATCCTTATATTACGATCTTTCGGCAGATCGTTGACAAGGCATAAAAGACGGAAGCAGACCTCTTTCTTTCATTTTGACCGGCTGTACTTCCGCAGGAAAGGAAATTCACATTCATGACGGTATTACTGTGCAGAAGATGCGGACAAGCTCCCGGCGACGGACACAGGACCGCGTGGGAGCTGCTTGACGAGGGGGCGCTTGAACTCTTCGGGATCGCGGAATTTTCCGCCACCGTAAAAAAGAACGGGGCGGGGAAACCGTATTCCGACTGTTATCCCGACGTACAGTTCAGCATTTCCCATACGAAACACGCCGCGTTCTGCGTCTTTTCCGACCGGGAGGTCGGGCTGGACTGTGAGGAACCGCGAAGGATCGCGGAGGGCGTCAAGGAGCGCTGGCTCGGCGGAGGATGCAGTGACGCGGAAGCACTGGTCCGCTGGACGAGGCTCGAGAGCCTGATCAAGCTTCGCGGCGTCACGTTTGCAGAGGTCCGTTACGACCGTGACGTAAAATACGGCACGGTCGCGGTCTTTGAAACGGTCCCGTGTCCCCTTGGGCCGGAATTCACCGTAACGATCGCGCGGTACCGTTCCTGATCGGAGGGCTCTGCTTCCGACGTCAGGCAAAGAAACCGAAAGACGTTTCTTTTTCCATGAAATTCATAAAAATCAAGTTGCAATCTTCCGTTCTCTATGGTATAATGGCAATATCATTCCACGACAGAAAGGAATACTTATGAAATACCTGAATTACGTGCACGTCACGCAGGGAACGAACTCCGTTCCGGAATTTTCTCACGGCAATATCCTCCCGCTGACCTCCGTCCCCTTCGGTATGGCGAATTTCGCCATCGAAACGCGGCGCGCCTCACTTTTCTTCAATCCGAACGACACGTTCACGACCGGTATCCGTCTGACCCATATGCCGAGCCCATGGATCAACGATTACGGGACCTTCACCGTCTCCGCAGCGACTGGTGACGGCAACGGCGCGGCGATCGACGGCAGACAGCGAAGCGCATATACGCTTCGCCGCACGAAATACACACCCGCGGAGATCGACATGGAGCTGATGGTCCACCGTGCCCGCCTCCATCTCGTCCCGACGACGCGCTGCGCGCTGATGGAAATGTCCTGGGAGCAGCCCGGGCTGACGCACCGATTCGTCATGACGCACGGTGACGCGGAGATCCTCCTGAAGGTCGATCCCGCCCTCCGCCGCGTAACCGGTTATACGAGAACGCATACATGGCCGGCGCTCGATAACTTCGCGCTTTACTTTGCGCTTGATTTCGACCGCGATTTCGATCTTTCCAAAACAACGGTCGCCGTTCCCGGCGGCGAAAAGCTCGATCCCACGGCGGAAAACGCGGCAAAACGCCTTGCCCTGAACCTTGCCTTCGTCAACGACGGTTCCTCCAAGGTCTCCTGCAGGATCGGTACCTCCTTCATCAGCATCGATCAGGCAATCCTCAACCTGAAGACCGAGGTCGAAGGGAAGGACTTCGATACACTTCTGCACGACGCGGAAGAAGCGTGGGAAGACAAGCTCTCCCGCATTGAGATTGAAGCGGACGAGAAGACCATGCATACCTTCTATTCCTGCCTCTACCGGATGTTCCTCTTCCCGCGTATTTTCCACGAATACGATGAGAACGGAAATCAAAAGCATTACAGCCCCTCGACCGGAAAGATCTGCGACGGTCCGTTCTATACCGACAACGGCTTTTGGGATACCTATAAGACCGTTTATCCCATGTTCTCCCTGATCAACTCCGACGGTTACGCGGATATGTGCCGCGGCTTCCTGAACTTCTATAAGGAAGCCGGATGGCTGCCGCGCTGGATGTCTCCCGGTGCCGTCAACTGCATGCCCGGTACGGCGATCGACGCCGTCTTCGGCGACGCGGTCGAAAAGGGCGTCGTGACCGATCCCGATATGATCGCGCAGATGTACGAGAGCACGATGAAGCACGTTCTGACGCCCGCGCCCGCCGCGGAATACGGCAGAGACGGCGTGGAAGGCTTCAATACGCTCGGCTACGTCACCTCCGATCACCGTGAGAGCGTCAACAAAACGCAGGATTACGCTTACGGCAACTTCTGTATCGCGAAAATGGCAAAGGCACTCGGAAAAGACGACGAATACGCGAAGCTCATCGCTTCCTCCCTGAACTACCGGAATCTCTGGGACAACGAGGTCGGCTTCATGCGTGCCCGTGACAAGGACGGCAACCGCCGTGCGGACTGGAATCCCTTCCAGTGGGGAGGAGACTATACCGAGGGTTCCTCCTGGCAGAACAGCTTCGCGCTCTTCCACGACTTCCTCGGTCTTGCGAAGATCATGGGCGGCAGAGACAAGCTCGTTTCCAAGCTTGACGATCTGTTCTCCACCAAGCCTTACTACGACGTTTACGGCTACGGCTTCGAGATTCACGAAATGATCGAGATGGCAGCGGTCGATTTCGGACAGTTCGCGATCTCCAATCAGCCCTCCTTCCATCTCCCCTATATCTACGCGATGCTCGGCAAGCCCGAAAAGACCGCTTACTGGACGCGCCGCGCGATGAAGGAGCTGTTCAACGAAACGCCGAACGGTTATCCCGGTGACGAGGACAACGGCTCAATGGCGGGCTGGTACGTCTTCTCCTCTCTCGGCTTCTATCCCGTCTGCCCCGGCAACGCGGAATACGTCCTCGGTTCTCCCGCGGTCCGCTCCGCCGTGATCCACACCGATTCCGGCAAGGATCTCGTCATACGTGCCGACGACAACACCGCGGAAACCGTCTACGTGAAGGACGTCGCGATCAACGGCGAAAAGATCCACCGTACCTTCTTTACGCAGAGCGAGCTCAAGGCGGGCGGCATGATCGAATTCCGTATGTCGAAGGAGCCCGTTCCCGGTTCCTATCTCGACGCGGAGCTTCCTTCCTCCGTCGAGCACTGATCCTTCCGATCATCATAAAAATCGTACGGTCCCCGGGCCGGGGGGGGGCGAGGTTTTCCAT
>JAZLIW010000128.1:0-18943 GCA_045617585.1 Eubacteriales bacterium | reverse complement strand
TATCAACAGAAAAGCCCCGAAAACGACCGTTTTCGGGGCTTTTTTCTGCCTTTTTGCATTTTTTCGCCTGTCTGTATCGCGGGAAAAACGGCATGGAACATAAATCGTACATAAAAAGCAGAAACCGTATATCGATCGCCGCTTTTCGGCGTCGGGTTTTATGATATAATAGCATTGAAGAGTCAAGGCTGCTCTCCGTTACGGAAAGCGGACGGCGTGACGCCGACGATATGCCGAAAGTGCTGGATAAAGTGATTGACCGAATGGAACCCCACTGCTTTCGCGATATATTTGACCTGAAGCTCCGTCGTTTTCAAAAGAGTTTTCGCGTGACGGATCCGCACCCGCGTCAGGTACCGGTAGGGCGTTTCGCCCGTGTTTTCCCGGAAGACCCGGTAAAAATACGATTCGCTGACGTTCCGTTCGGCTGCCAGAAGCGAAACGGTCAGGTCCTCTGCATAATGGCTCTCGATATAGTCCAGCGCCTCCGGATACCATTTCGGCGGCGGAACGGGCGCTTCCTCTGCTGCTTCCTTCCGCCCGCCGAGGAACAATTCGACGAGCAATGCCGACACTGCGTGTACGGACAGGATCTCACTCGTTTTGTCCTGTCCCCGGGCATGATCGGCCGTATTTTCGATCAGTGTATGCCAGCGTTCCACGTCTTTCAGACGGATCGGGCAGAATGTGGGGGCGGACGTGAGCTGATAATAATAGGAAGGAAGCGGGCCGCTGACGCGCAGGATGAAAACGTCGACGGGACAGGCGGACTGCGTGACGGTGAATCCTTCGCGCTCCCACAGAAAGACAGCCTCGCCCCGGGAAACGGTTTTCCGGTCGGCACCTTTTCGGACCGTGACTTCTCCGCCGAACAGATAGAGCAGATCGAAAAGATCGCTGCCGTTCCCGCTCATGCCGAAGCCGGATGAAAACCGGTATCTGCCCGCGAAGGCGATGCGGCACGGGGAGGACAGAGATAAGAACGAAGGAGTGCATTCGTAACAGACCGTGTCGGGGGTACCGGAGATAAACCGCTCCTTCAGCGATTCCTCCAGCATGATTTTTCCCATTTGGCAGATTTCCTGTGATTCCACGGCATTCCCTCCCGTACGGATATACTTTCAATCTCCATTATACGTGTTTTTTCGGCAGAACGCAAGTCCTTTTATTTATCCGACCGTGAAAAACGGCGGATCAACGTTATGGAAAGGAAAACAAGATGAAGAAAACAGTCCTGAAAGAACTGCGCGTATTCGGGCAGAGCGGGCAGCTGGCGGATCGGATCGAGCGGAACTGGCTGATCGGGATCCGCGAGACAAATCCGGCGATCCTTGACATTTTCCACGACCGGGATCTTGTGCCTTACCGCGATCTTCTACCGTGGTCGGGAGAGTTCGCGGGGAAATATCTGACGAGCTGTGCATATACGTACCGGCTGACCGGAAGCAGGGAGCTTTACGGGTACGTGACCCGCTTTATCGACGAGCTGCTGCGCTATCAGGCACCGGACGGGTATCTCGGCTGCTTTTCC
Organism: Eubacteriales bacterium; assembly: GCA_045617585.1. GTDB lineage: Bacteria > Bacillota > Clostridia > Oscillospirales > CAG-272 > CAKRZE01. The sequence continues at coordinate 17,412 of JAZLIW010000128.1, read as the reverse complement.
GGGCAGTGCCATCTGACGGGGGCATATTCACAGAATCCCTCAAGGACCGGACTGACCTGGGATTCCTGGGCGCACTATCACATGATGGTGGGCCTGCTTTCCTGGTACGACCTGACGGGGAACGAAGCGTATCTGAATGCCGTGGAGAAGATCGCCGGGCTCTATATGAGAAAGTTTTACGGCGAGAACCCGCCGCTCGTCTCCATCGGCTCGTCCGAAATGAATCTGGCGGTCTATCATTCGTTCGGACTGCTTTACCGCCTTACCAAAAAGCCGGCATATCTTCAGTTTGCCCGGAAGATCGAGGGGGATCTCAGCGACCGGAACGCGGGCGATTATATCAATTACGCGCTCAAAGGGTACGAATACTATCAGTGTCCGAAACCGCGCTGGGAAAGCATGCATATCGTCATGGGGATCGCCGAGATGTACCGCAATACGGAAAACCCAAGATATCTCGAGGCGGCGTCGCAGATCTTTTACAGCATCCTGAAGACCGACGTGCATAATACCGGCGCCTTTTCCACCGACGAGCAGGCGATCGGCAATCCGTACCGGAACTCCAATATCGAGACCTGCTGCGTCGTGGCGTACAACGCGCTGGGAGCGGAGATCTATCTGCTGACGGGGGATATCCGCGCGGTCGATTTTCTGGAACGGTCCCACTATAACGCCGTCCTGGGCTATAACAATCCGAGCGGCAGATGGTCGACCTACAACACCCCGATGGAGGGGGTGAAATGTGCCAATTATCATTCGATCAGTTTCCAGTGCCGTCCCGGCTCACCCGAGCTGAACTGCTGCTCCGTGAACGCGCCCCGCGGGGTAGCCGGGATCACGGATTGGATGCTGACGGAAGACGACGGGAATCTGTACGTCAATTTTTACGAGGAGCTTCACGCCGTCACGGAAGACGGGCTCTGCATCGATATCAGCGGTGATTATCCTGCCGGAAATACGGTCCGGATACGGATCGATTCCAAAGGGGCAAGGCGGAAGATCTTTTTCCGGATCCCTTCCTGGTCGAAGAGGACCGAGGTGATCTCGGACGGAGAGCGTACGGAGCCGCCCGCCGGAAAATATTACGCCGTCAAGAAAGTGTGGAACGGCGAGATCACGATCCGGTTTGATTTCACGCCATACACCGAAGAAGGAGGTCTTGATACGCTCCCCATCGGGAATCAGCAGGACAATGGCCCCGGACTGCCGCAGTTGCTGCACTGCAACAGCGATTACCGGGGAAAAGAAAGCGTTTACGTCGGGCCGATCCTTTACGGTTTTGACAACGGCGACAATCCGGGCGTGGATTTCGGCGCCATCCCTCCTCTGCGCCGTGCCGCGCTTACGGCGGCAAAGCCGGAAAGGCAGGAGGACGGCAGCATACGGCTCGGGATCGACGGAACGGTACTGAAGGATTTCTATCATCTCGGCGTCAGCGGATCTCAATATAAAACGTGGCTGACCGTCCGGGAATCGGATGAATCGTGACGGGAGGAGCCGGATTGAAAGATTTATCTTTCAATCTGCCGTTTTGTGGCTTTCGCTGCTTACATCAGCGATTTCGCAAAGCAAAACCAGCCACAATTCCGGAAGAAAGGAAGCTTTCGCAAAGCGAAAGCCATGGTAATAAAGATGAAAAACAGACGAAAGATCGCGTTTCTCCTTGCGGGACTGTCTCTGCTCGGCGCCTGCACGCCGGCGGCTCCCACGTCCCCTGCCGAATCGGATCCTGCCGGGGACGCCCCGGGATCAAACGTCTACGAAAGCGCCCCCGCGCGCGGTGAAAACGAGCGCATCACGTGGTACAGCGCCGACCTGAAGGAGACCATGCGCCTCGCTGCCTGCTTCGTGGAGGGGCTGCTTGACGCGGACCGGGAATACGAGCCGTATTTCTATATTTCCGCCGGCGGCTACGGCAGTCCCGCCGTGGCGCTTCACGCGCTGGAGATCGGCATTCCTCACGTGACGGGGCGCGCGCTTGACTGCCTTTTCAACGTCGAGCGTGCCGCGGGGAGAAAGATCGGCGCCTTTGCCGAGGAGACCTACACGGATTATTACTATTCCTGCATGGAAGAGATCGGACTGCCCGTCTGGTACGACGCCGCGTCCGGACGGCGGGGCATGGAACCGCACAATCTGCGTGAAAGCTGTGAAGCGATGTCGTGGCTGATCCGTTCCCGGGACGACGAAGCGGCGAAGGAGCTGGCAGACCGTTTTCTGACGGTGCTCGGTACCCTCATGCCCGATCACTGCGGCTATATCAAAGCGAGCGCGGTATCGGGGGCGGGGCTTTCCTCCTGGTTTTCCGGAGACAGGAATTCACCCGGCGATACCGGACGGCTGATCGGCGCGCTGCTCAATCTTTACGACGCCTCGGGAGACGAGCGTGCGCTTACGCTTGCCGGGGATATCGCGGGGAACGCGTTCAAGTGGTTCCGGGCGGGCACCGGCTCGATCGCGAACGCGGGGACCCATATCCACTCGATCACCTCGACGCTCTCCGGTCTGCTTGAGTACGCGTATCTGACCGACGATACGGCACTGGTCGATCTGGTACGCGACGTGTACGAGGGGGAGACCGGTCTTCCTCTGGTCATGAGCAGTACGGGCTGGATCAAGGAGCAGATCAACGTCGCGGGCGAGGTGCAGGGCGAGGTCAATCAGATCGGCGACGTGATCGAAATACAGCTCCTGTTCGCAAAGAATGAAAAAAGCGAGCGGGCGGAATGGTACGGCGCGGCGGAGACCTTCATGCGTTCCGCGCTCCTGCCCTCGCAGGTGCTGGACGATTCGTTCTTTACGACCGCGAAGGATCCGGAGTCCGACGCTTACGCGAATATCGCGGAGCGCGCGATCGGCGGCTTCGGTTTCCCGATGCCTTCCGCGCATCTCCAGTCCCGCTCCTCACCGATCGATACCATTGACATCACGCAGGGCGCGGTGCAGGCGATCTCCTATTTCACGGAGCATATCGCCTATACGGAAGATGACGTCCTTTGGGTGAATCTTCTGTTTGACTGGGAAAACGAGTTTGCCAGAGTCGAAAGCCGTCTGCCTCTTCTCGGGAAGGTTCAGGTCACGCCCAAGCAGGACGGTCCCGTGCGCATCCGCGCGGTCGGGGGCACGGCAAAGCAGGGCATCCGCGTTTACGTCAACGGGAGCAAGGCAGACTTTTTGCTGAAGGACGGCTACGTTACCGTTGAAAACGTAAAGGCGGGAGACGCCGTCTATCTGGATTTTGATCTCCGCAGTGAAAGCTATTCCGAGACCTTCTATCGCGGTACGCCGCAGGAATGCGAATACACGGTTTACAGATACGGTGAGCAGGTGGTCGCGGTAACGCCCGTCGTCGGCGTCTATCCCCTCTACCGTGATTGGCCGATGGAGATCGAGGGCATGACGGAGGAGGAACGTGCCGCGGAAGGACTGACCGGGGAACTGAAAAAACGCGGCTATCTTGCGCTGGTCCCGCTGGACGTGCCGTCCCCGGACGTGACCGCGCGCGGCGCGCGGAACGGCTACGAAACCGATGAGGAACGCGGGAAGTGCCTTTCCTACCGTCAGCCGAACGATGTCGTCGCGGAGCACGGGATCCTCGTCGATATGTTCTTCGAGCCCGCCGTGCTCGATCCCGGGACCGACGCGCTTGCGTTCTGGCTCTACGTGGACGACCCGGCCGCCGTCTCTCCCCTGACGGTCGAATACGCGTCCTACGCTATCCACGCGGGGGAGGAAATGTTTCAGGGGACCGTTGACCTGCCGCGATACGCCGCCAACGGAACGCTCCGGGCGGGTTGGAATCCGATCGTCGTCCCGCTGAACCGCAGCAAGTCGGAGTATCAGATATCGGTCAGCGCGGACAATTCGCCGGATTACGGCAATATCTTCCGCATTCGCTTTATGAATACGCAGAGCGGCAGCGGAAGACCCGTCGTTTACAAGCTGGACCGGGTCGCGTTCGTCCGGGGAGAGGCCCTGAACGACTACCGGTTTGAGGACGGCACGACCGCGCTCAGGGACGGGAACGCCTGAACGGGACGGGCTCTCCGCTTTTGAAAAAACATTCCGAAAATAAGACCGAAAAAGTCCCGGAAACGAGTGTCTCCGGGGCTTTTCACGTCATACGGTCTTGAATCGGTTGGAGAAGGGAGAGGGAACGAGCGCTTTGGAGCCGTGAAGCTTGGAGAGGGTGAGGCACAAAAGCGCTTTGGGCAGCGGGATTGGCACGAAGACCATCGGGTCGACCTTCATCAGGTGGAACATTGCCGCCGCGGAATCGGCGAGGCTGTTGCACTTGCGGCTCAGGTAGACGTTCTTTTTGCCGAGGCGGGAGATCAGGCGGTCGCCGACCTCTTTTATCGCGCAGTCGCCGACGATCAGCACCCGGCCCTCGATCGCGTCGATCTCGGCGGGATCGTGACCCAGCCCCATGACCATCGTCCAGCCGCCCTTGCCGCCGTGATCGTTATAGAGGATCTGGAGCAGGGTAAGGGGGTTGTTCTGACAGCCCTGCTTGCAGCAGCGCTTCTTTCCCTTGATGACCTTCACGTCCGGCGGATAGGCGTCGTAAAGATCGGTCGGGTATTTTTCGGTGTACATCGAAATATCGCCCTCGATATCGATATCGTCGAGCGAGGTCACGCCCTCGGAATAGCCGCGCTCGACGGCGATCTTCAGGTGAGGCACGTCGTCGAGGGTCAGTCCGTAGATCCTCGCGCCGACCATATCGGTGGCGACGACGTTCTTGCCAGCAACGAGGACCCGGAGCGGGAGCACCGCCTTGTCGGCGAGCGTGGTGACGGGATAGTGCCCGTAGATCGTTCCCTCCACGCCCTCAAGGATCGTGAAGTCGGGGCGGACGTAGCTGAGCACGTCGGCAAGCTTGTTCGCAAGATTGTAGTTATGGTCGAAGCCGCGCGCCGACTGGCAGGGGAACGCCCACTGGTTCTTGACGCCGAGCGTCACGCCCGCCATCGAGTGGGTCTTCAGCTTCGGCAGGCTGATGTAAAGATTCTTGTCGCGGTTTTCGATGAGGTTCTTCACGACGAACCGCGGCATTTCAAACGTGGTGGAGGCGTAGCCGTCGGGACTGTCGTTTACGGAGGGCTTGCCTTTGAATTCGTAGGTCACGGTCTTGTCCTCGTCGAGGTAGACGGGGATCGCGCCCGTGCGGCGGCAGATCTTATCGTAGCCGACGACGGCGTAAACGAGACGGGTGGCGTTGCTCTGCGTGGAATTCTCAAAAAGATAGACCTTTTTCGCGCCGTGGGCGTACCAGTATTCGATCGCTGCCTCTACGGCCTCGGGGCGGGTGTAGCAGTAGGGCTGACCGTCGATGCCGTTCGGCTTGATGAAGACCTCTTTGCTTTCCTTCAGCATCGAGGCGCCGCCCGCGCGGTCGAAAAGCTCGCAGATCGCGGTCTTCAGCTCTGCCTTCAGCGCATCGTTCAGGGGTCGGAATTTCGTCAGGCTCTCGGTCTGATGGGGCGCGTCCAGATGACGGACGTAAACGGTCGTTTTCGGTTCCATGGCAGGGGTCCTTTCTCATCGGGATCCGGGCTTTCGCCGGAGGTTTTTCGTATTATAGCAGATATTTCCGAAAAATGCAATCACAAACAAAAAGAATTGACAAAAAACGGCCGGTACGGTATAACTGGGACAAACGGTGAAATTTTTATGCGTCTTCACGGCAGAAAACCGGATGCCGCAAATGATTCGGAACGGCGGATGCCAAAAGCATTGCGGCAGTCTGCTCCAAAAGCTTCAAAAATTTTTTCGATAATAAACGTCCGTCTGCTGTCACAAAAAGGAAAAATCACGATCATTATAGACAGAAGGGTCAAAGACTGCGGTCGGTGACCCGGAAACCAAGGGAGGGATAGAAAATGGAAGATGCGGAAATTGTCACGTTGTTCTGGAATCGGGACGAAGAAGCGCTGACACAGGCAAAGGCCAAGTACGGGGTGTCTCTGCAGACCGTTGCGGAGAACATTCTCGGCAATCGCGCCGATGCGGAAGAATGCGTAAACGACGCCTATCTGAACACCTGGAACAGCATCCCGCCGAACCGGCCGGTCCATCTGTTTTCATGGATGGCAAAGATCGCGAGAAATCTGTCTCTGCAAAAGATCGAAAAAGAAGGAAGGCAGAGGCGGAGCGCGGAGGTGGTTTCACTTTCCGAGGAGCTTGCAGAATGTCTGGCGTCGCAGGACGGGGTGGAGGAATGGCTGGAAAGACAACGGTTCCGCGCCGTTCTGAACAATTGGCTGAACGCACAGAGCGCGGAAAAAAGATATCTGTTTGCGAGACGGTATTTTTACGGTGATTCTTATGAGGACCTTGCAAGGCACTCCGGGAAAAGTCAGGCAGCCGTGCGGAAAACTTTGTCGCGGATGCGTGCGGAACTGCGGGAGCAGTTGTCTGGAAAGGAGAAGGATGAATGAGAAACGAAATGAAAGCGGAGCCGAATGAAAACGGCTTTGGGCTGCTGATGAAAATGGGAGAAATGGATGACGGTATCGTGGAGGAAGCACGGACCGTTTTCCGCCCGGCAGGTGCCGTCCTCCGTCCTTTGCTGACCGGTATCGGGATCGCCGCCTGTGCGTTTCTGATCATTGCGCTGATCCTGGTGGAAAAGCCGAAGATCGTCGGCCCGGGAGAGGAGAGCGAATCCGTGGCTGAAACCGAGCCGGAAACTGCACCGGAGACTATGTCCGAAACCGAGCCCGGAACGGAGCCGGAAACCGCATCCGAAACCGAACCGGAAACCGAACCGGAAACCGCATCCGAAACCGAGCCCGGTACCGAACCGGAAACGGAGCCTGAAACGGAACCCGAAACGGAACCCGAAACGGAACCCGAAACGGAACCCGAAACGGAACCCGAAACCGAACCCGAAACCGAACCGGTCACGCCTCCGGAACCGCCGATCGTCCGCACCGGCGCACTTCCCGCCGAGCCATATACGCCGTTAGAGTTTCCTATGGAATTTCACCCGGCAACCGAGGAAGCGATCGCGGCAAGAAAGACGTTTCTGATCTACGACGGGATTACGCCGGATGTGATGCCGACGTATCAGGGAGAACCGTATTCCCCCTGCCCGCGCGATTTGCTGCTCTGCATTCAGATCACCAATCAGAGCGGTGTTCCGCTTGCCATAAAAAACGTGAAGCTGACCTTTACCGATTCCGAGACCGGAGAAATGATCGGCTATTCGTATTCCAACGCTGACGGGGTTGCCATGATGACAATGGACATCGAGCCCTTTCAATTTGACGTGACCGCGGAGCTTCCTGCCGGAACGACCGGCTATGAGCTGCTGCCGGGGAAGACGAAGATTTTCCATTGGGTAACCCTGACCCTTTCTCCCTCCGAAAATTATTCCCTGATCGCTACGTCAAAGAGCCCGAAAGAACCGAGTTCGCGCGGCGTCAAAGGCGACTGCACGTTCAAGATCATTGAAAAGGATTCCTACCGGGAAACGACCTTTGACGTGCGGTATGAGGATACCGGTGAGCCGGTGAAGGAGGGATTTCTTACCGTCTGCGGGACCCGGTACGATCTGTCGCAGGGACCGGTGCCGACGCAGAAAATGAACCGCCCCGACGCGCTGTGGAATGAAAAGGATATCACGTATTCGCCTGCGGGATGCGGGTTCAGCCTTGTTCCGGTGCAGGAGGTCAGTGAAGACGGTACGAAGTGTACGGTCCGCGTCAAGCGGGACGAAGAAACGGAAGTGGTGTTCCTTGTGACCGAAAAGGGGAAAGGAACGGGCATTCCGGACGTGAGGCTGATCATTTTCAGGAACTTGGAGCATATCAGACTGACGACCGATGAAAACGGGTATGCACGGCTGCAGACGACGGTATACGAGTATATGAATCTGGTGGCGGCAGGCTTAAAATGTCACGTCGACGATGCCGTGGCATTCAAGACGATGGGCATTGCCGATACCATGCTCAGCGACAACGGGTTTCACCGGATCGAGCTGGAACGGGAAACGAATATGATCCGGGTGAAATTCAGGGTCGTTTACGACGGGGTCGATCCCGGACCGTGGCGTTTTCAACTGAAGTTCGGCGTTGATAACCGGCTTTCCAATGAGTCTTCTGACGCACCGCGGGATACCAGTTCCACGGGATGGTGGCGCACGAACCGGTATTCGGGTCCGAACCGGTATGACTGCGAACTATTCGGACCGAACGGAGCGTATCGATATTATGACTATACGTTCGACCTCAGCGGAGACCGGGAGATCGTACTGTATATCCGTGAGATCGACGGGGAAGTCACGGTCGTGCCGGAGGGATATGAGGAAAAAAGTTACCGTCTGATCATTGATCCGGCACACGATTCCGCCTGCCTGCGGGAGGATTCCTATCGGTGCGGTGAAACGGTCACTGTCCGGATGCCCGTGATCCTTGGCATCCGGTATGAATTCAGCGCGGAGGGCCTCCGCTATTCATCGACGTCCGACGGGAAATACGCGTATTTTTCGTTCTGTATGCCGAACCGGGATCTGAATCTGACGTTTACGGATAGGCTGATATTGCCTGCCGCGGGAGGTACGGACCCCATCGGGTATTACCGGTTCGATGATTATTACAGTCTGTACGTGAACGGAAAAAAACTGTCGTCGGATGAACGCCCCGAAAGCTTTGATGTCAGTAATATCCTTCCCTTTCCGCCGGTCGGGTATTACGAAGCCTTTGACTGTGTCGAGCTTCCGCTGATCTCCATTGCCCGGGAACTCGGCGCGGAGATCACGTCGGTCTATGAGTCCAAAGCGATCGTTTGGAATGGCAATATGTACGTTCTGGATCCGCGGAATTATCAGCTTACCGTGGGCGGAACTGACGTGTTCGTCGCCGTACCCGGAACGAATCACAGTACCCTGTACAGAAATTGGGGGGATGAATTCGTTCTGGACAGCGACGCGGCGGCGTTCTTCCTGAAATCCGTGTTCGGATGTGAGATCGTGATCGACCATACGGCAAAAACGGTAACGATCAACGGCTGAAAACGGGGGGATTGCTTCCCGGATGCAAAAAATGCCCGGCAGTTCGGCTGCCGGGCATTTTTATCGGACGACGTGCGGATAGCCCGTGCCGTCAAAGACGACCGGACGGATATGGAGATAGCGCGGGACGGGATTGCCGGAGCCGTGCGCTTCGGGGTGCATCGCGTGGAACGCGACGTACAGGTTTCCGTCCTCCGCCGTGAAGAAGCTGGCGTGTCCCGGGCCGTACAGCCCGTCGAAGCTCGTGAGGAGCGGTTCGTCGTCTTTTGCCCACGATTCGGACGATTCATACGGGCCTCCCAGATATTCCATGACGCAGAGGCGGTAGCGGTCGTCGAAGCAGCCGAAGGCGCTGAAGACGAGGAAGCGTCTGCCGTTCGGGGAGGTGACGAAGAACGCGCCCTCGTTGACCCTGCCTTCCCCGACCGAGTCGGGCGAGCAGAGATGGGCGATCTCTCCGGACGGTTCCGCGGGCGTGATCAGCTCGCGGAAGAACAGACCGTCGCCGAGGCCGTGGATGACGTGACAGAGAAGCAGTTTTCCGTCGGGCGAACGGGTGACCGTGGGGTCGATCGCCTGATGCTCCCGGTCTGCTATGCCGCAATAGTCGAATCCGTCGAAGGGATCGGAGGTACGGGAGGCGAAGGTGATCAGGCGGTACCCGCCGGCCCAGACGACGCCATCCGGACGCGGGACGGTGCGCCCGCTCGAATAGATATACCAGCGGTCGCCGATGCGGTGCATTTCGGGTGCCCAGAGGTCGCCGTAGATCCCGTTTTCCCCGGGAACGGCGCGGAACACCACGGTCCGCTCGCCGGAGGCAAGACCCGCAAGCGATCTTGCACGGAGGATGCTGATGCGCGAGCACTCGGTGTACAGCGCGTAATAATACCCGTTCTCCGCGTCGTAGGTGACGTAGGGATCGGGCGCGTCACCGGGAAGCACGGGGTCGGGGAACGAAAGTCCCGCGGGAGAGGCGGGGACGAAATTTTCTTCTTTTCGCAGGTTCATGACGTTTCGGCTCCTTGTTTCGTATTACCGTACCTTGCGGCAGAGCGCGCGCTCAACGGCGGCGATCTCCTTTTCGTCTCCGGTCAGGAGATAGGGGTTCGGCAGGAAGGCGTCCTGCGCGATCAGGACCTCCGCGGCGCCGGGGGACAGTTCGAGGATCAGCGCGTCGTCCGGATCGTATTCGTCGGCAAGGTCGAGGATATCGTCCTCGGAATCGGCGCCGATCGGGATTACAGGCGTGTCCGCGGTGATCTCCGCGATACGGCGGGAGGTGGAAACGAGGGAGGAAAGCGACGGGAGCCCGGGCATCTCAGACAGCTCAGGCTGCCCGACGGGTTCTCCTTCCGCGATCGCGCGGATATGCGCGGGCGTCGTGCCGCAGCAGCCGCCGAGCAGTTTTGCGCCGATCGCCTCAAAGGCGGGACGGTAAGAGGCAAGGACCTCCGGCGTGACCGGATAGACGCCGTTATCCGGCATTCCGGCGTTCGGCTTGGCGCTCATCGGGATGCCCATCGCCTTCGCGTAGGGGGCGGCGGGCATCAGCGCGTTCAGCACGACGTCGGGACCGACCGAGCAGTTGCAGCCGAAGGCGGCGATGCCGAGCGCGGAGAGAGCGAGCAGGGCGGCGGCGGGAAGGTCTCCGCTCATCGTTCTGCCCGATTTTTCAACGGTCAGTGAAACGAAGACCGGGATCTCCTTCGAGAGCTCGCGGATCGCGGTGACGGCGAGCTTTGCCTCCGCGGCGGAGATCATCGTCTCGACGAAGAAGAAGTCCACGCCGGCTTCAAGGAGAGCTTTTGCTTCCTTTTTATAAGTGGAAATGACCTCTTCGGGCTCGGTATTGCCGAAGGGCTTGATGAGAAGTCCGGTCGGGGCAAGGTCGCCGCCGACCTTCACCGGTTCGCCCGCGACCTCTTTCGTCACGGCGAAGAGGGCTTTGACGACGTCGTCCGCTTCCTCCTCCGTAAAGCCGTGCCGAAGCAGGGTCGGGAGATTCGCGCCGAAGGTCGGTGCGAGCAGCGCGGACGCGCCCGCGGCGACGTATTCCCGCTGCAGGGTCTGAAAGACCTCTTTGTTTTCAAGGATAAAGCGCTCAGTGCATTCGCCCTCCTTCATGCCTCTTTTCAGAAGCTCGGTCCCCGTGGCGCCGTCGAGGAAGAAGGGAAGAGAAAACGGAAAGTTCATACGGTTCTCCTGATTCGTTTTTCTTTATTATAGCAGAGATCGGGGAAAAATGCAAGAGGACGCGGAAAAGGACGAAAAACGGAGAGAAAAAACGGGATTTCCCCCCGAAGTTATCCCGCGTTGCTTGCGGCAACGGCAAAAAAAGAGTATGATAAAGGCATCGACCGAACGAAAAGAGGAAAATACGATGCTGAACGAAAACCTGAAGATCATCCGCAAATCGAAAAATATGTCGCAGGAGGAGCTTGCCATCCGGCTGAACGTCGTACGGCAGACGGTCTCCAAATGGGAGCAGGGACTGTCGGTCCCCGACGCAGATCTGCTCATTGCCCTGTCGGAGGTTTTGGAGACCCCGGTCAGCGTGCTGCTCGGAGAATCGGTGCGGGAGCAGCAGACGGATGGCGGGGAGGACGTCAAGGAACTCTCCGAAAAGCTGGAGGAGATCAATCTTCAGCTGGCAAGGATGAAGGACGCGAGACGGAAAAAACTGCATCTCATCTTCCTGATCCTGACCGTGCTCACCGGCGCCGTCACCGCGTTCCTTTTCTTCTGGGGCAGCCCGTACCTCGCGTGGGACTACGGCGACCCGGAGACCGCGGCGGCAGGCGCCATCCTGCACGGCTTTGAATTCGTCTTCGTCCGTCTTGCCCCCTTCCTTCTGATCGGCGGGATCGTCGGCGCCGTGATGACCCGGAAGAGGCGGTGACGGGGACGGGGCAAAAAGCCCTGCCGGAGAGAGATCGATCTCTTTCCGGCAGGGCTTTTTCATTGCGGGCTGCGGAGCCGCGGGAGGATCAGAACTTGACCAGGACAGTCTTGACGCCGAAGGGCTCGACCTTGCCGGAGACCGTCTTTTCGGCGGTGTCCAGGCTGCCGAGGATCTTTTCGTTCAGGTCGGCGTCGAACGCCTCGCTGACCTCCTGCGTGAAGGTGAGGGTGAAGTCGGAGCCGGTGCCCGCTTCGTCGAAGAGACGGATCGCCATACCGTCGAAGTCCTCCGCGGTCTTGACGGCGCTGACGCGGACGTCACCGGTGAGTTCGAAGAGTCTGCCGTCCATCGGGAGCTTGCCCTCGCCCTTTCTCGCGGAGCAAGCCGCGATCGGGTGGACGTACTTCGTTGCCTGGCGGAAGAGCTCCTTGTTGGAGGTGCCGTTCACGACGCCGACGCCGATGCGGGAATTGTGCATACCGAATTCGGGATACGGATCGGGGTCGCGGGAGCCGCGGATCAGGGTGACGGAGACGCTGTTAAAGCAGCCGCGGAAGCCGTACTTGTTGTCGGTGACGACCATGACGGAGGGCTTGTCCTCGCCGTCCGCGCTGACCGCGGCGCCGAAGGAGTTCGCCGGAACGTCGTGCAGCAGCTCGGGACGGTCGATCGTGCCGAAGGGAACGTCGTAACGGTAGTTCGCGACCGAGTAACTGACCGGAACGGTGAAGTTGAGCTGCGGGATACAGTCGGGCGTGCCGACCTCCTGGAAGTCGCAGCCGATATCAAAGGAGAGCATCGAGCTCGCGTCGTCCAGATAGACCGAGACGTTCAGCTTGGAGCGCTCGCCGAAGGAGAGGTCGTAACGGATCCACTTGCGGACGCCGCCGAGGTTGATATCGTAGACGCGGACCTTCTTCGTCTCGTTGAGGTTTTCGACCGTCATATAGTCGCCGACGCGCCAGGACGTCATGCCGTGAACGGTGTTCTCGGAGATGAACCGGAACGTGGCGGAGGGAAGCGCGACCATATCCTCACCGGACGCCTTGTCGACGAGGGAGATGAGCTGCATCGTGGCGTGGTCGAAGACCGCCTTGATCTTATCGTTCTCCATCACGATATCGTCGTCGGAATAGGGGTCGATGTGACCGCCGGTCTGACCGCGCAGATTGCTGCCGATCGGCGCTTCTTCCAGCGTGTAGGTGGAATAACCGAAGGCGGGGACCTTCACGCGGATCGCGAAGGTCTTGAACTGATGGCCCCAATAGTGGCTGCCGTTCGCCGTGACCTTGAAGCCGACCGGAACGCCGTCGGTGCCGGTGATCGCGGCTCTGCCCGCGTCGTAGTTCCAATCCCAGACGGTGAGATCGGTCACGCCGTCAAAATCGTACTGGGTGGGGTTGAAGAAGTGGAAGATACGCGTCTTGCCGAGGCCGCGTTCGGTCTTCGGGAAGCCGTAATGGTTCGCCTGGTCGAGCATAAAGCCGACGCCCGCGCCCTGCGAGGTGGAGTCGCTTTCGGGCACGACCACGATCGAAGAGGTGTCGATCGCGGCGGCAAGGCTGCGCATCGCGTTATTGGCGTTGGTGTCGATCGCCGCCATCGAACGCTGGAACTGACCGAGCGCGTATTCACGGGTATCGACGACGCCGGAGCCGGGAAGAATGTCGTGGAAGTGGTTGAAGAGTACGTTTCTCCACGCCTTCGTGAAGCTTTCGTTGTAGCGGGGGCCGCTGCCGAGGAAGTGCGCCGCGGTGCCGAGCCATTCAGACTCGAAGGCGCGGTCCTCTGCCGTGCGGTTCGCCATCTTGATACGGGACTGGGAGGTGTAGCAGCCGGTGAAGATGTAGTTGATCTCACCCTCGCGGATCGGGAGCTTGTCGCGGAATGCTTCGAGCTCGCCGAAGAATCTCGGGAAGGTGGAGAAGAGGATGGTCGGCATGATCGGCCAGGAGTTCATTTCGATGATGCGGCGGATATCGCGTCTGGTCGGTCCGCCGCCGTGGTCGCCGACACCGTACATCCGGAGGAAGCAGTTGATGCCGTAGCGTTCACAGAGCTGGGGGATATCCCACATCATGCCGGGGTCGATCGTTCCGTTATAGCCGAAGGGATCGTACCACACGAGCAGCTCTGCGCCGCTTCTCGCTCTCCAGCGGTAGGTATAATCGTGGTCCTTGTTGCCGCGCATATGATAGTAATACTTCACGCCGCCCTTGGCGCAGATCTCGGGGACCGAGATATTGTGACCGAAGGTGTCGGGCTGGAAGTTCAGCTGCATCTGATCTGCGGGGATGTCGAGCAGCTTCGAGAGATAGCGCTTGGTGTAGAGAATGTGACGCGCCATCGACTCGCCGTTCGGCATATTCTGATCGTTCTCGACCCAGGTGGAGGCGGTGACGTCCCATCTGCCCTCGTGGACGCGCTTCCTGATCTCGGGGATCATTTCGGGCGCGAATTCTTCAATGATCTGATAGGTGGAAGCCTGGGACTGACCGAAGCAGAAGTCCGGGAACTCTTCCATCAGGTCGAGCATGGTGCGGAAGGTATCCACGGTGACCGAGGCGGTCTCCTGGAAGCCCCACATCCAGTTCATATCGATGTGTGCGTGGGAAGCGCAGTGGACGCGGTAGGACTTCGCGTCGGCGGCGAGGGGAAGCAGCATTTCCTCGCAGGCGAGCGCGGCGGAACGGGTGACGACCCCGCCGTCCTCGTTTGAGGCGGCGATCAGTGCGTCTGCGGCGGCTTCGACGAGCGCGTCGTACTTGTGATCCTTTGCGGTGGAAAGGCTGGCGGCGTATTGCAGTTCGCAGCCGATCCGGGTGCCCCAGGCACCGGGTTTCCCGCGGAGCATGGCTACCTTATCGTAAAGCGTCATAACAGTTCTCCTTTTTATCCTCTTTTGAAGAGGTATTCTTGGGGTTGCCCCTATTATATCAAACGGAAGCGATTTTGACAAGTACCTGCGTCGGTTTTCCCGCCCTTTTGTGCAAAAAGTTTACATCCGAAAAAAATAAAAAAATCTTGCGAACCCTCTTGACAATCGCGTGACCATGTGATATAATTACTAAAACCAAACAGAAGGAGAAATGAACCGATGCAGAAATTACCGGGAACGCTGATCCCCGTGGAAAAGACGGAGCCGGTCTACACCGCGTCCCTGCTCGATACCCTGTTTGCAGGAGGAGGTCTGGTCCTGTCACAGGTGACCGCCTACATCGGCGCGGAGGGGTACTCGGTGCAGAACTGGGTGAAGCGGGGCTTCGTATCCGCGCCCGTTTCCAAGCGCTACACCAAAAGGCAGTTCTGCCGCCTCGCGATCATCAATATGTTAAAGGACAGTATCCCGATCCCCGAGATCACCTGGATGCTCTCCTACATCAACGGTGACCTCGCGGACGAGGGAGACGATATCGTCGGAGACGACGCGCTCTATCTGTATTTCGTCTCCATGCTCGCAAAGCTCCGTACCGACGGGGAAGCCGAGGTACGCGCCGCGGCGCAGCAGGCGACGGCGGACTACCGTGAACCGATCCCCGGAGGCGCGGAAAAGGTCCGGGAAGTCCTTTGCATCATGTATTATGCCTACCGTTCCGCACAGCTCGCGCACCGTGCGGGGGATATGATCCGTCAAAGTAAATTACCGGTCACACCGGAGAAATAACAGGAGGAACTCATTATGGAATATGTCATCATCGCACTTATCGTTCTCGTCGTCATTCTTTTCGCCTGCGGCTATCTGAAGGCGCCGCCGGATACCGCGTATATCATCTCGGGTCTCGGCAAAAAGCGGATCCTGATCGGTCGGGCGGGCTGGCGCGTCCCCTTCTTTGAAAGAGTGGATAAGCTTTCCCTCCGCGTGATGCAGGTGGACGTCAAGACGAGCGAAGCGGTCCCGACCAACGAATTCATCAATATTACGGTCGACGGCGTCGCGAACGTCAAGGTCAGCTCCAATCCCGAACTGCTCCAGAGAGCGGCCGAATCCCTCCTCGGGATGCGGCAGGGCGAACTGACCGCCCTCGTCACGCAGGTCCTCGAAGGTAATATGCGTGAGATCGTCGGCTCGGTCGGACTGAAAGATATGGTGCAGGACCGTCAGGGCGTCGCCAAAAAGATCACCGAGAACGTGGTCCCGGATATGGAAAAGCTCGGTATCGAGGTCGTGAACTTCAACATCCAGAACTTCAAGGACGCTGCCGGAACCATTGAGAACATGGGTATCGACAACATCGAGCGGATCCGCAAGGACGCGCAGATCGCGAAGGCGAACGCGCAGAGAGACATTGCGATCGCGACCGCGAACGCACAGCAGGAAGCAAACGCCGTCCGTGTCGAGGCGGAAAAGAAGATCGCCGAGCAGGACGCGGCCCTCGTGGCGCAGCAGTCCGAAATGAAGGTCATGGCGGACAACAAGCGCGCTCAGGCAGACGCGGCCTACTCCATCGAGGAAGAGGCGCAGCGTAAGACCATCGAGATCACCAAGGCGAACGCGGACATCGCGCGCCGTGAAAAGGAAGCCGAGCTTGCCGAGAAGGAGATCGCGCTCCAGGAAAGAAAACTGGACGCCGAGGTCCGCAAGCAGGCCGACGCCATGAAGTACAAAGCGGAAAAGGAAGCGGAAGCAGACCTGATCCGCCGTCAGAAGGACGCTGAGGCAAGAGCCTTCGAGGCTGTCAAGGAGGCCGAGGCAAAGAAGGCACAGGCGGAAGCCGAGCGCTACGCGATGGAGCAGGAGGCGGAAGGTATCCGCGCCAAGGGCATCGCGGAAGCGGAAGCCATCGAAAAGAAGGCGGAAGCGCAGAAAAAGATGGGTGAAGCGCCCGTCCTCGAAATGTACCTCTCCGCGCTCCCCGAGGTCGTCAAGAACGCAGCGGCTCCTCTCGCACAGACCGACAAGATCGTGATGTACGGCGACGGCAACGCGACCAAGGTGGTCAAGGACGTCATGACCTCCGCGAATCAGATCATGGAAGGCATGAAGGAATCCACCGGGATCGACCTGAACAGTCTGATCGCCGGGATCGCCGGCGGCAAGATCGCGGCGAACGGAGCAAACGCGGAGAACTGATCTCCCCTATCCCATGAAAACCCTGCCCGGGGCAGAAAAAAGCGGCGCTTGCCGTACGGTCTGAAAACCGGTGCCACGGGCAGAGAAAAAATGTATACTATCAAAAAAGGCGGAAAAACCGTGAAAAAGGAAAATCATTATGAAGTATTACGATGAAGAGGAAGGTAAGCTTCCCCCGGCTCCGAAGCTGCGGACCGACCGAAGGATGTGGAAACTGATGCTGTTTTCCATTCTGACCCTCGGCATTTACAGTATTGTCTTTTTCCTTCCTTTTTCCTACGATCTTGACCGGGTCGCCCCCAAAAAGGACCACACGAAGACGATGAACTATCTGTTTGCCCTTCTCCTTTCCTTCGTGACGCTGTCGATCGTGATGAGCGTCTGGCATTACCGGATCGCGGAGAGGGTCGAGGAGGC
>JAZLIW010000127.1:0-57691 GCA_045617585.1 Eubacteriales bacterium | reverse complement strand
GCCGCCATCGCGGCGATCCGGCTGCGGATCAGCTCCGCGAGGCAGAAGGAGAAGACGGGGAACAGGACCGTGACCGCGATCTTTTCCGCCGCCATCCACGCGGTCAGCTCCGCGAGGGATACGGTGACCGGAACGCCCTCCAGACCGGGGAGCGAAAAGGCGGGGAAGGACGCGTTCTCCAGCCGCATGCGGGAAAAGGCGAGAGACAGATCGAGGGCGGCTGCCGCCGCGGCGAGGAGCAGGGAAAGGAGCACGGTCACGGAAAGCTTGCGCAGGAAAAGGCGCGCTCTGCCGTGCTTCGTGGCTTTGATCAGCGCCGCGGGCGCGCCCGTTCCGTCCCGGTGCTCGTATTCTGCGCACGCCATACCGACCGAGAGGAAAAGCACGGCGAGCGCCGTGATCCAGTCGGGCGGCGCGGCGAAGAATTTCTGCCAGTCGAAAACGTAGAGGAGGCAGGGCACCGCGCCCGTCTCTTCCGCGGCGCGGTCACAGTATTCGAGCTGCTCCTTGACCAGACCGATCGCGGCGGAGTGCTCGTAGGCGTAGTTCTGTTCCTTCTGGAACGCAACGAATTCCTCGAGGGTGATCTCCCCGCTCTGCAGTTCGTCGATTTTCTGATCCGTATCCTCGATCGCGGAGCGGATCCGTTCCGCCTCGGCAAGGATCGCCTCCCGCTTTTCCTCCGTGATCTGTCCGCCGTAGGTCTCCAAGTATTCCCGATAGAGAACGGCGTTGTAATCACGCGTCCGCTGGTAGATCCCCGACGCCGTATCCCAGCGGAGAACCGCAAGAACGGCGAGAAGGAGCACGGCGGAAACGCCGGATAGCGTCTTTGCCGCCTCGTGCGGGAGGAGAAAGAAGGTCCGGGCACGTTTTTTCCGCTCCTTCGGCTTCACGCGCCTGAGGAAGGCGGGCAGCCTGACCGCGGAGGAGGACAAGGCGGCGGCACGGCGGAAGAGAAGGAAGCAGGGGACCGCCCCGGCGCACAGGACCAAAGCGAAGAAAACGGAAGCGGCTGCCGCGTCGTCCACCGGGCGGGAGAAGAAGTTCACGGTGCGCAGTTTTTCAAAGAAATCCCCGGTCGAAAAGACGAGGGCGGGATCGAAGACGGTCGCCGCGCCCCCGTTCCCGAACAGAAGAAGCGCGTAACAGCCTCCGGTCACGACGACCCCGGCTAGGAAGGAGAGGGGGCGGCTGCGCAGGAGGAGCGAGAGCACGAGGAAGAGGACGCAGACGGATGCCGCGGCAAGCGCGCGGAACAGCTCCGTGACCCAAAGGAATTTGCCGACCGTCACGGCGTAGGGGACGTAGGTCAGTTCCGGAAAGACCTGGACCGATTCCCCGAGCGGGGAAAGACCGCATTTTGCCCACACGCCGAGCAGTGCCGCCCCGTCGAGCAGGAGCAGCGCGGCGACGGAGGCGAGGAGGGCGGCGGCGAGCTTTGCCGCGACGGTCTTTCCTCTGCCGCCGGGGCTCGGCAGAAGCACGCAGCCCATCCCGTTCCGCTCGTTCAGAAAGACGAACGAGCCGAGCGCGGCAAGAAAGACGCAGAGGAAAGACCCGGTAAAGCGGTACCGGAAAAAGGTGCCCCATCCCGTATGCCAGACCGGAAGGACGGTCAGCTCTTCCCGCGCCTCCCGGTAGCGCGCCTCGATCAGAAGCTGCCTGCGATAGAGAAAGGAGGAGGGATCGACGGGATGATACCCGGAGAGATCGTCCCGGTGGACGATCGCGGCATGGATCACACGGTCCAGATCCGCCGCGACCTTCTCTTCCCGCCCCTCGATCTGCGTGGCGTAATAGCGCAGCAGTACGTAATCGTTCAGGTCCGGGTCACCCGTAAAGGTGCAGGGGTAGACGGGCGGCGGGACGTACTTGATATTTTCCTTTTCCGCCCGCGCTTTGGCGGTATAGTCCCGGCGGAACTGTTCCAGCTCTTCCTGATACGCCTTCATTCCCTTCGGGTCCTCCAAGACGAGGCGGCAGATCAGCCGGTGTGCGTCCGCGTCCTCCTCGACCGGGGCAAGCCAATAGGAAAGGAGCCCGTTCAGAAGCACGGAAAGCACCAAAAGGGCACGAAGAAAACGTGCTCCCGACAGTTTTTTGATCTCATACCGAAGCAGTGTCATCTGTGCCCTCCTTTCCGCTTTTCAGGACGCCGGAGCCGTTTCCGCCCAGCCGTCTCCGGTCACGCGTATGACGTCGCCCGTTCCCACGTCGACGCGGTAGAATTGAGAGAGCTGCCACAGATAGAGCCCACCCTGCGCGAAGATCGCGTCCGTTACGACGAGCGATTCCATTTCCGTGAGGCAGTGTTTATTACTGCCGTCAAGGTCCATCTGACAGATCCGCATTTTCCCGTCTGCCGTCAGTTCCTTCGGCTGGTAGTAGATATGCCGGTTAGTGACGATCAGCCACCATGTTGCCTCGGTCCCGAGGTATTCCGTGGTACCGTCCGCCGCGCTGATCCTCGTAGGAACGGGGTCGGCGCCGTCGTTCGACAGGCAGTAGATCCATCCGCCGCTGTAATATACGCCGAACGAATCGGGGATGGGTTGGAGTGTGCCCTGCTCCCGCAAAACGACGGTCTCCTTGCCGTCAAGGCTGACCTTCACGAAGATCCCCGCCTCGCCCCAGTAGAAATACGCGTAACCGTCCGCAACGAAGAGCGGTATGTTGACCTTTGCGAGCGTAGGGCAGTCGTCCTCCGTAAAAAGGACGGTGCGCGTCCCGCTGACGAGGTCGGTCGCGCAGAAGCAAAGGCGGTAATCATCCTTCGTCTCCGCGTCGGGTCTGATCGGGAGCTGACACTTGACGTACATCGTGTCTCCGTCAAGGATGGGAGAATAGCTTGACGTGGTGGAAGCACTGAGATACCGGTCGTAAGTCCGGTATTCGCCGGTCTCTGCGTCGTAACTCGCTTCCGCACACCAATTCCCGATTGTTTCGGTCCCGTCCGCGGACGTGTCGGGCACGGAAACGGGGAAGAAGACCTTGTGGTTCCACGTAAATAATATATACGCACTGGCGTAGGTCTTGCATCCGTTTTCCTCTTCGTGGTTACAGGTCTCGTCGCGGCAGACGCTGCTGGTGATCCCGGTCCTGACGTTCAGCTTCCCGATCTCGCGCGTCATCGAATCTTTCCGCAGGGTACCAACGTCAGCGAAAATATAGGTCCCGTCGGTTGCCGCCATATTCCAGCCGAGATACCGCACGTCCTTCATGGATTCCTCTTCGTCTGCCGGAAGCACGGGCTCCGGCTTATCGCAGGAGGCGAAGAAACAGAGCAGAAGCACTGCCGTGAGAAACAACGCGATCTTTTTCATTTGATACCATTCCTTTTCCGCATGAAGCGGATCAAAGCGGGGCGGTTTCTTCCGCGGCGGCAACCGTTCACGATTCCATTGCGCTCTTTACGACCGATTCGTCCACCCACATCGCAGGGCGGAGACCGGTGACAAAGTAAGACGGACAAGGAGCGTTAGCACATACCATTTTGCCTGCACGATTGGTGGAGAAAACCCCGTGATAAACGGCAATATATTCACTTCTCTGATAGGTGTCTCCCAGCCGATCGGTGTCTTCGTATGATTGAACGGTCCGAGTCCAGAACATCCGTTCGACTGCATCGGTATACTCCTGGTCCGGATCCTTGTGCCACACCGCGGGATCCCAAGTCGGTGTACCGACCGTGAAGGTCTTGCTTTTGAGGTACTCCGTAAGCGCATTTTCAAAATGAAGCGTTTCGTCAAACAAGTATTCCTCGACTTCCTCCCGGCTCAGGAGAAAGACCTTGTCTTTCAATCCGCAGTCGCTCAGCTCGGACGGCAGGATCTTTGCTCTTTCATCGTCCGTGAAAGAATAATCCTCCAGCCGGATGCACCAGTAACGCGGCGGGGAATTCCGGTAGATGACTTCGGAGGCATTGGGCCGGTAAACGAGGTCGCTCTTGGGCCCGTAATATTCTCCGTCCAGCAGATACCGGGAGAGGAGGAGACATTTTCCTTCCTCCCTTGCGATGACCAGCCATTCGATCGGCTCCGGACCGTTTTCAAGATTGTTGTCCTGCTCGTAAACGCCCATCGTAATGGTCAGGTCCTTCGGGAACGGATAATAACGTGCGGTGACGTATGCTTCCCTGTATTGCATCTCCCACACGGTGCCGTCGACCCTTTCGATCGGGGAAGACAGAGTCCCGTCGTTGTTTTCCCAACGGTGATACCACCCGGCGAACCAGAAACCCTCCTTTTCCGCCGGGGGCAGCTCGGCGACCGACCCGATCTCTACGGACACTTCGGAGACGGGACAGGTACCGCCGTCCGGGTCGAGGTGCATGAGGGTATCCTTCAGCCGCTCGAACCAGACAGCCTGATATACCGTCCCCGCGACGGGGGTGATATTTTTCCATTCCTCTTTGTCGATCGGGCGTCCGTTTTCCTGTGTCCAGTAAGCAACGTAATAGTCTTCCCGGTAGCACCGCGGAGGGGAAAGCTTCATTCCCTCCGTGATCTCTACGGCGTCAACTCTGCCTTCATATTGGAAATCAAAATAGACGTACTGCTTTTCTTCTTCTTTTTCCCTGCAGGAAAAGAGCGCGGCAGTGAGCAGAATGAAGAGAAGCGGAAGCAGGATCTGTCTTCCCCGGAACGCGGCGGTCATCGGCATTACCCCTTTCATTCGGGCGGATAGTCTTCCGGGCATGTTAATGCGTGTCTTTCCGCTTTTCAGGACGCCGGAGTCGTTTCCGTCCCGAAGCCGTCTCCGGTCACGCGTATGACGTCGCCCGATTCCACGTCGATGCGGAAGAGCGTGTGACCCTGCCACAGATAGAGTCCGCCCTGCGCGAAGATCGCGTCCGTTGCCACGCGGATCGCATCCGTTTCCGTGAGGCTTTGGTCATTGCTGCCGTCATGGTCCATCTGACGGATCCGCAGTTTTCCGTCTGCCGTCGGTTCCTTCGGCTGGTAGTAGATATATTGGTCTGTGACGATCATCCAGTATACCGCTTCATCCCCGAGGCATTCCGCGGTACCGTCCGCCGTGCTGAACCTCGCGGGAACTGCATCGGTGCCGTTGGACCCCAGACCGTAGATCCAGCCGTCGTAATAATAGGCACCGAATGAATTGAAGCAGGGGTAGACCGTGCCGTGCTCCCGCAGAACGGCAGCCTCTTTGCCGTCAAGGCTGATCTTTACGATGGTCCATTCCTCACTCCAGTAGAAATAAGCGTAACCGTCCGCGACGAAGAGCGGAATGGTGGTCTTTGCGAGCGTGGGGCAGTCGTTTACCGTAAAAAGGACGGTGCGCGTTCCGCTGACGAGGTCGGTCGCGCAGAAGCAAAGACGGAAATCCTCTTCGGCTTTTGGGTCGGAAACGATCGGAAGATGGCACTTGACGTACATCGTGTCTCCGTCAAGGACAGGTGAATGGGATGGAGCAGAGGCAAGACTGAAATACCGGTCGTAGGTCCGGTATTCACCGGTCTCTGCGTCGTAGCTCGCGACCGTATGCCAGGACCCGAACGTTTCGGTCCCGTCCGTGACCGTGTCTGCTTTGCGGGCGAGGTGGAAGATCTTATGGTTCCACGTAAAATAAAGGTACATAGTGAAGAGGCACTTACATTCGCTTCCCGAATCGTGGGTGCAGTTCCCGTCGAGGCAGACGCTGCTGGTGATCCCGGTCCGGAGGTCCAGTTTTCCGGTCCAGCCGACTATCGATTGATTCCACAGGGCACCAATGTCCGAGAAAATATAGGTCCCGTCGGTCGCCGAAAGTCCCCCGCCGAGATAACGTACGTCGGTCATGGACTCATTTCCGTGGCGTGACGGAGCGGGTCCCGTCTCTTCGGTCACGGGATCCTTACGAGAATTCAGAAACGCTTCGATCTGCGGGCGCAGCACGAGCAGCGCGCCGAGGATCAGAAGCAGGCAGGCGGCAGCGGCGGCGATCCTGAGAACGAGCCTCCGGTTCTGCGGCGTGTAGGTGCTTGCCTCCCGGATATACCGGTCGTCGATCTCTCTCATCTGTTCCAAAAACAGAAGGCGGTTCGCGTTGTCGGCATTCATACGGTCACTCCCTCACTTTCCAGTACATCTTTCAGTTCGATCCGCATCCGATGAAGGAGCGCGCGGACCGTGCCCGACGTTTTTCCGAGATAGTGGGCGATATCCCGGTATTCGTCCCCGTAAAAATAGCGTCGGACGAACGCGAAGCGCCGTTCCGGACTCTGCCTTTCCAGAAAGGCGTTGATGATCCGGCGTACCTGACGGTCCTCGTAGACGCGCTCCACGCCTTCCTCCGAGGGCAGGCTTTCCGCCAGCTCCTCCGAGAGGGTGCTGACGGAGGCACTGCGCTTCCGGACGCGGTTCTCACGGAGCCTGTCGAAGCAGAGGTTTCTCGTCACGCGGGCGAGCCATGCCAGAAGGTCCTTCGGATTGCTCGGCGGAATGCTGTTCCACGCCTTCAGATAGGCGTCGTTCACGCATTCCTCCGCATCCTCCCGACTTTTCAGAAGATTGCAGGCGAGGTTGATCAGATGTGCGCCGTACAGAAATTTGGTCTCGGAGACGGCGCTTTCGTCACGGCTGAAATACAGCGCGACGATCTCCGGATCGGTTTTGCGGGTATCCATGCGATTCCTCCCGTTTTTTCTCTCTATCTCATAAGACGGGTAAAACGACGGCTTTGTTATGCGATTTTTCAAAAAAATACGAAATTTTTTTGCAAGCGGGATCCCCGGCGGAAACGTGGGGCGGATCTCCCGTATCGGCACCGAAAAAAGGATCAGCCCGCGCGAGGCGGGCTGATCCGGGGATCGTTCAGTTTTTCAGGGAATGGATCGGCGCGGGGATGCGCCCGCCGCGGGCGATGAAGCGCTCGCAGGAGGAGGGGTTGACCGCCATGACCGGCGCGTGGCCCAAAAGCCCGCCGAACTCGACCGAGTCGCCGACCTTCTTGCCGGGGGCGGGGATGGCGCGGACCGCGGTCGTCTTGCAGTTGACCATGCCGATCGCGATCTCGTCGGCGATGATGCCGCTGATCGTGGCGGCGGTGGTGTCGCCCGGGATGCAGATCATATCGAGACCGACCGAACAGACGGCGGTCATCGCTTCCAGCTTTTCCAGGGTGAGGATGCCGTTTTCCGCGGCGGCGATCATGCCCGCGTCCTCCGAGACCGGGATGAACGCGCCCGAAAGACCGCCGACGTGGCTGGACGCCATGACGCCGCCCTTTTTCACGGCGTCGTTCAGCATCGCGAGCGCCGCCGTGGTGCCGGGGCCGCCGCAGGTCTCGATGCCCATCGCCTCGAGGATGTTGGCGACGCTGTCGCCGATCGCCGGGGTCGGAGCGAGGGAAAGGTCCACGATGCCGTAGGGGACGTTCAGCCGCTTGGACGCCTCGAAGGCGACGAGCTGACCGACGCGCGTGATCTTGAACGCGGTCTTCTTGATCTCGTCGGCAAGCGCGGAGAAGTCGCAGTCACCGACGCGCTCCACCGCTTTTTCCACGACGCCGGGGCCGCTGACGCCGACGTTGATCGCGCAGTCACCCTCTCCGGTCCCGTGGAAGGCACCCGCCATGAAGGGGTTGTCCTCCACCGCGTTCGAGAAGACGACGAGCTTCGCGCAGCCGAGGGCGTCGCTGTCCGCGGTCAGCGCCGCGGTCTCCTTGACGACCCTGCCCATCCGGGCGACGGCGTCCATATTGATGCCCGCGCGGGTGGAGGCGACGTTGACCGACGAGCAGACGATCTTCGTCGAGGCGAGCGCCTCGGGGATCGCCGTGATCAGCGCGTCCGCGCCGACCGTCATGCCCTTCTGCACGAGTGCGGAGAACCCGCCGACGAAGTTGACGCCGAGGTCCGCCGCGGCGCGGTCCAGCGTTTCCGCGATCTTTACGTAGCCGTCGGGGGTCGCCCTGCCGCCGATCAGCGAGATCGGCGTGACTGAAATGCGCTTGTTGACGATCGGGATGCCGTAGAGCTTTTCCAGTATCTCGCATTCCGGGACCAGGCGCTCCGCCCTGGTCATCAGCTTATCGTAGATCCGGTCGGTCAGGCGTCCCACGTCGTCGCTGACGCAGTCGTAGAGGGAGATCCCCATCGTGACGGTACGCACGTCGAGATTCTCCTGCCGGATCATTTTGATCGTTTCGAGGATATTTTCGGTATTGAACATCGTTCTGCCCTCAGATGGAATGCATGGTGTCGAAGATGTCTTCGTGCATACAGTGGACCTCGAGACCGTTCTCCTTGCCGAGGGCGGTCATGGCGTCGGAAAAGGCGGGGAAGTCCGCGTTCATATTGTCGATCTCGGTGATCATGATCATGGCGAAATAGTTGTCCAGCACGCTCTGCGTGATGTCGGTGATGTTTGCGCCGTACTCGGCACATTTGGCGCTGACCTTGGCAATGATGCCGACGCGGTCGCGCCCGATGACGGTGATGACTGCTTTCATGGGTATGGTCCTTTCTGACTCTTTTTGTGAGGTATTATAGCACGGATCGCGTCGGATTGCAAGTGCGTTTTTACGCGGCCTCTTCCGCCGTGAGCGTTTCGAGCCGCTTTTCCCAATAGGGCGGCTCCGTATACAGATCGCCGAAGACCGTGCGGATCCCTTCGAAATAGTATTCCAGCTTGGCGCGGATGCGCGGGGAGGAGAAGCAGGCGGCGGCGTCGAACCACGGGTCGTCGTACATCAGGTATTCCATGAGGCGCGCCCGGTCCTCGGTCGGATAGGTGCGCGCGTACCAGTCGATGAAGGCGGCGTCCCCTCTTCCGTCCCCGTACCAGCAGTACGTCTGATCGCCGGAAACGTCCACGTAGCTGTAATCGTAGTACGCGTCCCGCGGATTGAAGCCGGACCACGTCAGGTCCGAGAGGTCGAAGGTCCCGTCCCGTTCGATCGCGCGGTCTATGGCGTGGGCGATCTCGTGATAGACGTTCTGTTCGATGAGGTAATACTGCCGGATGTCGAAGACGAAGAGCTGCTCCCCGCCGCAGATGACGGCGAACGCCGACGCGTAGTCGAGCGTCCCTTCGTTTTTCCCGCTCAGCGTCCCGCCGAGGTAAAAGCCGATCTCACGGACCGTGCCCGAGCAGAGACGGTCAAAAAAGCCGGCGGGGTAACGGGAGAGCGCTGTTTCAAGCGAGTCGAGCGCATCGCGCATCAGGTCCTCCTCGAAGACGGGCTCCACGCCGTAGTCCGGATACTCCCGCGTGACTTCGTAGCCGAGATAGATGCTGACGCCGTACGTTTCCTGCAGCGCGTCCCGCTTTTCGCTGAGATCGTCGGGAAGCACGGCGAACTGTCCGGGACGCTGCGGGACCGATATCCAACCCGGGGTCGGCGTCTCGTCGTATCCGACCCGTGCGTCACGGTCCAGAAAAACGAAGCGGAAGCCGTCGTCCCAGGTTTCGGGATCCTCCGGACTGAAGAACGAGAGGAAGGAAAGCAGAGGTCCTGCCTCGCCCGCGCAGGCGGTGGAGGGGTAGGGATACGGAAGCGACTCGTCGGTCGACTGCACGGAAAACAGAAGAGCCCCGTCGGAGAGGGAATAGGCGTCCCAGCGGGTGAAAGGACCGACCTCGTAGTTCGTCACGACCTCGAGCAGGAGCCCCGCCTCGGGCAGGGCGAACAGCGTCCCGTCGCTCCCGGCACGGAGGAGGGAGGAAAACGCGTGGTTCCCGTTTTTCCAGATCTCGATCTCCGGTATCCGCCCGCCGTATTCGATCCGGACCGAGGTATCGCCGCCGTGGGTGAAGACCGTGTACTCGTCCCGCTCCTCCGAGAAGAGGATCTCGCCGGTCGTACGGTCGATATAGTAGTCGTACCGGTTCCCGTCGACCGTGTATTCCGCGCGCAGACGCAGCTCGTTTCCGAGCTCGGGCCCTGCCTCGAAATACGTGAGGAACGGGTCGTCCCGGAGGAGGGTCACCCGGTGATCCCGGTCGACGAAGGAAAGCACGGAATCCTTGGTAAAGTAAATGCGGGAGCCGTCCTCCGAGGGGAAGAGGGAGTCGGTGCCGCTCGCGTCGAAGGAGAAGACCTCGGAGAAGTCGCGCAGGGAGAGGACGCGGTAGGTCATCGTTCCGATATCCAGATAACCGACCTCGGTCCCGGTCAGAAAGACGCTCTCACGGAACAGGTAGCCGCCGTCAAGCGGCGCGCTGCCGAGACGGGTCAGCGTCCCGTCCTCCGAGAGCGACCAGAAGAAGACCTGACCGACGTCCTCCCCGGGCAGTTCGCTGCCGCAGGAGAGGAGGAGGAAGCCGTTTTTGACGGGGAGGGCGAATACGTCCGTCGGTTTGCCCGGGACCTTCGCGTCGAGCAGAATGACGTTCCCGTCCTCGTCGAGCGGTCTGCCCGCCGGTTTTCCCGTCGGGGCGGGGATGCCGATATCGATCGGGTTTTCCGGTTTGGGTTCCTCCGGCACCGGCTCGGTCTCGGGTTCGGTCTCGGGTTCGGTTGATGCCGCCGTCTCTTCATCGGTTCCGGACGGGGGCAGCGTTTCCCCGGGCTCTGTCCCGGGCTCTGTCCCGGGAACCGTTACGGACTCGGATACGGGCTCCGTCCCGTCGGGCGGGAGGGTTTCTCCTTTGCAGGATACGGCGGAAAACAGCATGAGAACGGTGAGGGTCAGGAGTATCAGGCGTTTCACGGCAGATCCCTTTCTTTTTTCGGTTCGTTTGTCCCCATTATACATAAAAGAAATGAAGGATATATGAAGAAAGAGAAAAAAGACGGGCACTTGCTCCCGCTTTTTTTACAAAACGGTAAAAAGGAAAAAGAAACACTTGACGAAACCGCGGCGGCGTGATATACTGTATGTACGCAAATTACGCGCACGTTTTTTGCCGACCCCAAAAAGGAAGGCAACATAAAATCAAACGGAGGAAACAAGATGAAAAGCACTTTCTGGAAACGGTTTCTTGCCGCGGCGCTTCTCACTGTGACCGTGCTCTGCACGCTGGCAGCCTGCGTCACGAGCGATCCCGGCAGCGAAGAAACCAAGCCCGTCGATCCGTCGAACACGGAAGCACCGGGCACCACTTCCTACAAGCCCAAGAACGTTCCCGAAGGAACGAACTACGACGGCAGAGAATTCACCGTCATGACCTTCGGTGAGACTACCGTCGTCTGGTTCGACGTCGACTGGAACGCGACCGAGGAAAACGGCGAGGATATCAACGACGGCGTTTACAAGCGTACCGCCCGCGTTGAGGATCAGCTCGGCATCGTGGTCGTCCCCGAGCTCGGCGGTGTCCACGGTGACGGCGGCACCCTGAAGACCCACGTCATGGCGAACGACGGTCTGTACGACATCGCGTTCGTCAACGTCCGTTCTGCCGGCACGCTTTCTCAGGACGAGTGCCTGTACGACCTCTTTACCGTTCCGGAGCTCGAGATCGAAGCGGACTGGTGGGACCAGAACTGCGTCAAGGATATGTCGATCTACAACATGCTCTTCATGCTGACCGGCGATATCGAGATCATGTACAAGAAGTCCATCGGCGTCACGCTGTTCAACAAGGAAATGCTCCGTGACAACCAGCTCCCCAACCCCTACGAGATGGTCCAGAACAAGGAATGGACGATCGACCAGATCGGTATCATGGGCTCCGTCGTTTCCTCCGACGTCAATAACGACGACAAGTGGACGAAGGACGACACCTACGGCTTCCTTTACTACTCCGACGTTTCCGCGCTCGGCGTCATCGGTGCCGAAAGTTCCTTCTGCACCAAGGACGAGGACGATATCCCCGAGATCTCCTTCATGAACGACCGTACCGTCGACGCGCTGGATATGTGGTTCGACATTATGTTCGACGAGACCCTTTCCTATTCCGACAACAACGAGGACGTTCTGAAGCCGATGTTCATCAACAACCAGGCACTCTTCGACTTCAACGAGTTCCACGCGGTCGAGCAGCTCCGTCAGATGGAGACCAACTTCGGTATCCTCCCGATCCCGATGCTGGACGATTCTCAGGAGAACTACTGGCACACCATCAATCCTCACGTCGGTTCCGTCATGGTCATCCCGTACGATAACGAGGACCTTGAGTTCACCGCGTGGGTCACCGACTCTCTCGGCGCAGCCTCCAAGAACATCCTGACCCCCAAGTACTACGACGCGTACCTGAAGTGGAAGAACACCCGTGACGACGAGTCCAAGGAGATCATCGACCTGATCCTTGCCACCGTCCGTTACGACATCGGTTATATGTACGACTTCGGCGGTCTGTCTGACCTGACGCTCGGTATGTGCAGCAGAAAGAGCAGAAACGTCGCTTCCGACTTTGCCGCGATCGAGGACAAGGCGGAGAAGGCGCTGTTCGACGCGGTCGACAAGTATATCATGCTTGCCTGATCCCTGCGGCGAAACACCTGAACTGAATCATTGCGAAAGCAGGGCGTCCGGACGGAAGCCCTGCTTTTTTCGGACGGAAGAAAGGCGGAACGGATGAAAAAGATCATGCTCGTGTTCGGCACGCGGCCGGACGCGATCAAGATGGCACCCCTCGTGTCTGAACTGAAAAAGCGCCCGGCGTTCGGAGTCACGGTCTGCGTGACCGGGCAGCACCGAGATATGCTCGACGGCGTCCTGCGCGCTTTCGGCATCACGCCCGACGCCGATCTGCGCGTCATGCGGGAGGAGCAGACCCTGTTCGGTCTCACGGCGGACACGATGAACGGGATGCGGGACGTCCTCCGGGCGGCGGCGCCGGATGCCGTGCTCGTCCACGGGGATACCACCACGGCGTTTTCCGCCGCGCTTGCCTGCTATTATCTCGGGATCCCGGTCGGGCACGTCGAGGCGGGGCTGCGGACCTACGATCTTTCCGCCCCGTTCCCGGAGGAATTCAACCGCAGGGCGGTCGGGCTGCTTTCCTCCCTTGATTTTGCCCCGACGCCGCACGCGAAGGAGAACCTGCTCAAAGAAGGGAAGGATCCCCGCCGCGTTTTCGTGACGGGCAATACGGTGATCGACGCGATGCGTCTCCCCGTGAAGGAGGAAGGACCGCGCGTCCTGCCGGAGCTCCTTCCGGAGCGCACCGTCCTTCTCACCGCCCACCGCCGGGAGAACCTCGGTCAGCCGATGCGGGGCGCGCTGCGCGCGGTGAAGCGGGTCCTTGCGGAGCATCCCGACGTCCGCGTGATCTTCCCGGTCCATCCGAACCCGGCGGTACGGCAGATCGCCGAAGAGGAACTCGGGGACTGCGGGCAGGTCCTCCTCACGGGGCCGCTCGGCGTCGCGGAATGCCGCCGCCTCGAGAAAGCGTGCTTCCTCTGCCTGACCGATTCGGGCGGGCTGCAGGAGGAATGCGCCGCGCTCGGCAAGCCGGTCCTCGTCCTGCGGAACAGAACGGAACGGACGGAAGGCGTGGACGAGGGGACGGCGCTGCCCGTCGGGACCGGCGAAGAGGACGTTTACCGGGCGTTTTCCCGGCAGCTCGACGGGACCGCGGCCCGTCCGCTTTGCTCCTCCTCACGTCCGTACGGGGACGGAGAGGCGAGCCGACGGATCGCGGACGTGCTGGAGACCGGGACCTGCGGGGAATACGTTCCGTAGAGAAAAAAAGAAAAACCGAAAAAAAGACGCGCGCCGGAGACGGAAACATTGACACCGCCTCCGGCGTGTGTTATACTGGAGACAGAACAGGAAAGGGGGCAGATCGTATGAATCTGACAGAATCCTTCGCGGGACTGTATTCGGTCCTTGATTTCGGCGCCGTCGGGGACGGCGTGACCGACAACACGGCGGCGTTCAGCGCCGCGCTCTCCAAGGCGGGAGAAAAAGGCGGCATCGTGTACGCGCCTCCCGGGAAATACCGCTTCGACGGGCGGCTGAACATCCCGGTCGGCGTGACCCTGCAGGGCTCCTTCGGCTCGGTGCCCGCTCACAACGGCAACCGGGACGCGGGACTGCCGAAGCCGGGCGACTTCGGTACCGTGCTTTGCCCGTACGCCGACCGGGGAAACGAAGACGCGCCCGCGTTCATTACGCTGAATACCAACGCGACGCTGAAGGGCGTCCTCGTCTGGTATCCGGAGCAGCGGGAGGACGGCGTGCCCTATCCCTATCCGTGGACGGTCGCGATGCGCGGCAAGGATCCGGCGATCATCGACACCGAGCTGCTCAATCCCTATAACGCGATCGACGCCTCGAAGAACGAGCGTCACATCATTTCCCGCGTGTTCGGTCAGCCGCTGCGCCGCGGCATCTATATCAACGCCATCTACGACATCGGCAGAGTGGAGGACGTCCACTTCAACCCGTGGTGGTCGATGAAGCCCGCGATCGTGAAGTTCATGGTCGAGGAGGGCGAGGCGTTCATCATCGGGCGCACCGACTGGGAGTATATGGTCAACTGCTTCTCGATCTTCTATCATATCGGCTTCCGCTTCGGCGATTTCGGCGCGGGACCCGGCAACGCCGTCCTGACCCAGTGCGGGCACGATATCGCCCCGATCACGGTGCAGATCGACGCGCTCCAGCCGCACGCGGGCGTTTCCTTCAACAACTGCCAGTTCATGGGCGATTTCGTCGTGAACGAGACCAATCAGGGCCCCGTCCGTCTGAACGGCTGCGGCTTCTGGGGTGTCGCCCCCGGCTCGCAGGGGAACCCCGGGACCCGCTCCAACCTGCACCTGAACGGCAGGGGACACGTGATCCTGAACGGCTGCCATTTCACGGGCTGGGATCAGTTCCCCGGGACGAAGGGCAAGGCACCCTCGGTCGAGATCAACTGCCGCACGGCGGCGATCACCTCCTGCGATTTCATCGACGACAAGCCCTGCCATATCACGGTGTCGGAAAACGTGCAGGACTGCGTGATCCTCGCAAACAAATTCTCGGGCGGTGCCCGTATCGTGAAGGACGAAAAGGCGGGCGCGCAGATCGGCTTCAACATTGCCGCCGAAAAGCGCGAGGCACCGAAATTCCATATTCCGGGCTGAACAAAAATACGGGGATGTTCCCCAACGCAAAAAGAGGCTGCCGCCGAAGCGACAGTCTCTTTTTTCATGGTGTGCCCGGATCAGCCGAGCAGATATTTCATCATTTCGTCGAGCAGGTAATTGCCGAGGACGGGATCGCCGTTGAAGTCGAGGGTGCTCTGGAGCAGGGTCCCGCTGCCGATTCTGAACTCGGAGAGGTAGGAGCCGGTCTGCAGGGAATCGGGAACGTTGTCACGGAGCAGGACCTTGCCGATGATCGAGTGAGAGAGCGGATTTTCTCTGTCCTGCGTGATCACGTACTGGGTCTGCATTTCGAGGAACTGCGTTCCGCCGTAGCCGTCGGAGGCGAGCGCCGCGACCAGCGGATGATCCTCGATCGGGTAGTTCAGCATGACGTACTGGGAATAGTAGGTTCCCTTTTCGACCTTGACGGCCTCGCTGCCGGTGCCGAGATAGATCACGCTGCCGCCCTTCTTCAGATAGTCGAGCTGCGCGTTCGTCAGCTTTCCGAAGGCAACGAGCAGGTCGGGCGCGGAACCGTCCTTCCACTTTTCGGCGAAGGGATAGCGCTTTTCAAAGCCGTTCGCCGCGCTGTCACCCGCGTACATGATCTTCTTCCCGGCGGCGTACGCCTCGGTGATAAAGTCCTTCGGGTAGATATGGATCTCCCACTTGTTCTCCAGCCGGTATCCCTTGGAATCGGTCAGCGTCAGGAAGAGCGTGCAGCGGGTCGCGGTATCGACCGCGGGAACGTCGATCTTTTCCGTGCAGATGACCTCGTAGGTCCCGTTTTCGGGGAAGAAGCCGTCGGTCAGCGTGCCGGAGGAAAGCTCCTTGCCGTCAAGGGAGACGATGCGGTAGGAGAGCGCGGCGCTGCCGATCGTTTCGCTGCCGTAGAAGGAGAGCGCGGGACGGATCTCGGTCTGCGTGCCGCCCACGTAATTCAGGACGGTCTTTTCCATGAGGAGGGTCGTTTCCTTTAAGAACGCCGTATCCGCAGGATCGAACTTCATTTCGCCGAGCTCGTTGAAGAAGCCCGCAATGCTGTGCCCGATATCCTGAATGATCGTGAGGAAGTAAGCGGCAACGCCGTCCGCCTTCTTGGTTTCCTGCACGAGATACATTTTCATGTCACGGCTGTTCTTTTCGGAGGCCCTGATCATGCGTGCGATCTGCTCCTCGGAATAGCCGAGGTCCGCAAAATAGAGGTCGGCGCGGAAGGGATCGTCCACGACCTCCCAGTTCCACGGGATATTGCCACCGTTCGCCGCCTTGATCTTCTCAAAGTCGGCAAGCGCCGGGTAGTCCGCGTACTCACCGAAGACGACCGGCTTGACGCCGTTCGAGTTGCGCATGTTCACGATGTTCTTCGCGTAATCCGCAAAGGCACGCGCGTCGGTATAGGGATGGAAGGTCCAGAAGTCGATGTCACCGTCGAAGAGCTGCTGACCGGTGGAGGAGTTGTCGGTGAAGAGACGGTTGGTGTCGATCTTCTTGCCGGTGGCGACGCACCAGGTCATGAACGCGGTCATCTTCTCGTCAAAGGCGCCCATTTCGCAGTTGAAATCGCTCATGACGACCGAGGGATGATTCTTGCTCATATTGACCATGCGGGCGATCTCGGAGTAGGCTCTTTCATAGAAGCCTGCGGACTGCACCGGGTTCCAGACCGGGTATTCAATGTAGACGTAAATGCCCTCCTCGTCGCAGATATCAAGGATCTTTTCCGGCGGGACGACGAGGCAGAATTTGATCGTGTTGAAGCCGTATTCCTTGAGCTGACGGATCTGGGTGCGGAAGACGGTATCGTCGTAGAGCGGGCTGATCTGATCCCAGTTGCCGAGCCACGACAGGATGCCGTTCAGCTTGACCGGCCTGCCGTTGAAGAGAATCCTGCCCTCCTGCATCCCGACCGAGGTGAAGCCGAAGGAGGTGACGGCACGGTCGTTTGCGGTCTCCGCGGCGGCACGGTAGACGACGGGAGAGGAGATCTCCCATAACTTTGCGCCGTCGACCTTGACGGTGACGGTCTTTGTTCCGACGGCACCGGGCGCGAGGGTGATCTCTCCGGCGTCCGCGCTGCCGACGGTCTTTCCGTCGGCGTCGGTCACGGTGACCTTCAGGTCCTCGGTGACCGCGGTGCCTGAGGCGTTTTTCGCGGTGACCGTGATCTTCGCTTCCATCGTGCCGATATCCGGCTCGACGGTGATATCGGTCACACGGAGGACGCCGCGCTCGTTCAGATAGACGTTATTCCAGATCCCGGCAAAGTTGATGCCGACCGAATCGTGGAAGAAGCCTGCAAGGGTCTCCTTGATCGGGAATTCCGCGCCCGCCGCCGTATCCTGATCGGTGACGCGGACGGTGAGGACGTTGTCCTTTTTGCGTAAGATATCGCCGAACTCCGTCAGATCCACGGAGAGGCGGGTGTAGCCGTCCTCATGCGAGGCAAGGAAGCGGTCGTTCAGCCAGACCTCGGCGTAATAGTCGATCGCGTCGAAGTTCAGGACGTACTGTTTTCCCTCGCCTGCCTCGGGCAGGTCGAAGGAGGTGCGGTACCAGCCGACGCCGTTGTAGGCGGTGTAGTCTTCACCGTCCTCGAGCTGGGTCTCCCATACGCCGGGGACGCTGATCTCACGGAGGGAGGAGCCGAAGAGGATGACCGGATAATATACGAGCTCGACCGCGAAATCTCCTTTGGTCTTCACCGGGGCGCCTTCGGAGGCGGTGAGCGCGGAGGTTCCGTTCCCGCCGGGACCGGTCAGCAGAGAGAACGAGCCGGAGGTGACGTTCGTCGAGATCTGGACGACGTTGTCTCCTGCTTTCAGGTCGGAGAGGCAGACGCCGACGTCGACCTCGTGCACGTCGGTGAGCGGATTATTGGTGAGATCGGTGAGCGCGGTGCGGTACCATTCGCCGCCGTTGACGCGGGCGAAGATCGCCGGGACCGTGCCGTTTTCCGTCGCGATATCGTTCGTAAAGGAGACGGTGACCGTCAGCTTGGGATAAACGATCTCTTCCGGACGGGGCAGGGAAAGGGTCAGGGAAGCGATCTCGTTCCATTTGAGCGGGACGGGAGTGACCGCCTCCGTGCAGCCGGAGACGGAACGGACGGAAGCTCTTTCATCTCTGTAAAAATCCCATTTGCCGTTCAGATCAAGCGTTTTCACGCCGTTTGCGTTTGTCATCAGTGGATTCACCTCGATTTTTTCGGTTTCACAGCCGGTCAGTGCCGCGGTCCCCAGCACGGTGAGCGCGGCGAGGAGCACGGCGGTCCATTTCTTTTTCATGCGCGCTTTCCTCCTTTTTTCTTCCCTTTGAGAAGCAGGAGGACGGCTCCGGCGGCAAGGAGGACGCCGCCGGCGATCCCGCCGATCAGCGCGGCTTTGTTCACGCTCCGGCCGCCCTCGGCGTAGAGGGTGAACTGCGCCTTCAGATCGGTTCCTTTGACCTTCAAGGTGTACTCGGTCGTTTTCGTGAGGGGACCGGAGGGGGAAATCTCGTAGTCTTCCGGCTGCAGGATGGCGGTGCT
Source organism: Eubacteriales bacterium (assembly GCA_045617585.1). Classification (GTDB taxonomy): domain Bacteria; phylum Bacillota; class Clostridia; order Oscillospirales; family CAG-272; genus CAKRZE01. The sequence goes on along the minus strand of JAZLIW010000127.1, from coordinate 39,195 downwards.
GCCGTCGCTGTATTTCACCGCGGCGATGAGCCCCGCAAAGTCGGGCTTTTCACCCGGCTGCCAGGTCGTTTTCGTGGGGGCCTTGACGTAGAGGTCGACCGCTTCGGGGCAGACCGCTTCGAAGCCGAGGCTTTCGATCCACGCGCCCTGCGAGCCCGCGTAGGTGCTGTACAGCATGACGTAGACCGTGCGGTCCGACGAGCTCATCGGGGAAACGGTAAAGCGGTAATCTGCCGTCTTTTCCTTCCAGTCGGAATCGAGGTCGGCGCGCTCCCATGCCGCGTCCGCAGTGGGAAGAGACGCGGTGTAGAAGACGTTCAGACGGGGAGCGTTCCCGGTGACGACGCCGGTATAACCGTTCCAGTCGGTGATCATCCTCAGCGTCATCACGGCGTCGGTGCCGCCCGGAACGATCAGCTTATAGATCGCGTAGGCGTTCGAGCCGAAATCACGGAAGGTGATATTGCCTTCCTTTACGACCTTCGTCGGCGTTGCGCCGCTGCCCGCGGAATAATCCCAGGAGCCCGGGAGAACGACGTTTGCCGGGTCTCCGGTGAGGATCCCCGTGTCGTGCGGCTCTCCCGCCTTCAGTACGATATCACGGTCGTGCGTTTCGGTGACGGTGACAGTGCATTTCGCCTCAAAGCCGCCGTCCTCGCTTTTCGCCATGATCTCGGCGGTCCCTTCCCCGAGGGCGGTGACCGTGCCGTTCACGACGCGGGCGACCGAAGGATCGGAGGAGGACCAGATCAGGGTGCGGTCCGTCGCGTTCTTCGGGGTGACGGATGCTTTCAGCCCCGCGGAAAGTCCGGGCTCCAGCGTAAGGGAGGCGGGCTCGACGGTCACGCCGGTGACGGGGACGTTCTTCCCCGAGACGGTCTCAAAGGAGATCAGGTCGATCCACGCGCCGTCGTTCCAACCGGCACGCCCGGCGAACTTTCCGTCGTTGTCGACGAACTTCAGGCAGGCGAAGATCTCGGTATCGTCCTCGGTGAGGTCGGGCTCCAGAAGCTCGTAGGAGTAGGTGAAGAGATCCATGGCGGGGTCGTCTCCTGCCGGGATCTCCGTCCAGCCCTTGACGTCACCGCCGAAATCGGTCCCGACCTCGTTCTCCGTCACGTACCAGCGGGTCTTGAAGACCTCGGAATACTGGTGGACACCGCCGTTGCCGACGCCGGTCCAATCCTTGAAGGAGACGGTGACCGAGGCACCCTGCCCGGCAGGAATCCTCAGGCGGTAGACGAGATAGTTGCCCGAGCCGACGTCAAACAGACTGTACTGGGGGACCCACTGGGCGCCCGCGGTGTGGAGAAAACTGATCTGCGTCCCACGGTTATTTTGCAGATCGTCCTCTATCAACGCGTTCGCGGTGAGGTCAACGGTGGTTTCCGCCGCACGGACGGCGGTGGGAAGGGAACTGCAGGCGAGCATCAGCGCAATGCTGCACGCCAGCAGTTTTTCGCGTTTTTTCATGATGAACGTTCCTTTCTTTTCCGTTGGTTCCGAAAATATTATTCCAATTTGATTATAACACGAATGTGCCGAAAGGTAAAGCATTTTACCGTATCATTTTTCGCAACCGCGGGTTGCACAACACGGATTCCGGACCGGGGGCTGCGATCTGCGGTTTTGCGGTAAGCTGCGGAACGAAAAAACCGTGACACGGTTTGATCCGTGTCACGGTCGGGATGGGTGATGAAATTACTTGGCGGCTGCGACGGAGGTGATGTGGGGGTTAGCGGAATCGTACCAGTAGAGGAAGCCCTCGAGGTCGATCTTGTCGCCGACCTTCAGTTCCTTGACTGCCTTGTAGACGTCGGTATCCTTGCCGCAGAGGTAGGACTCAACGGTGAAGTTGTAGGTGGTGCCGTCGAGAGAGACGTTGAAGTACAGGTCGTTGCCCTCTTCGCCGGAGCCGTCCCAGTTGTAAAGGAACGCGGCCTCGTTGCCGTCCTTATCGGTGATCTTTTCGACGGTCATGCCCTTGAAGGTGACGAACTCGTTCTGATGCTTGATCAGCTCTTCGCTGTTGGCGAGAATGGAGGTCACATCGAACGCCTTTGCGATGTAGGTGGTCTTCTCGATCTCGAAGGTGGCGTCGATGATCTCGACTTCGCCCTTCCACTCGGACTTATAGCCCTTGACCTTGATCTTGGTGCCGGGGACCAGTTTGTCGTAGTCTTCCTTGGAGCAGGGCATATCGTAGAGGAAGTAAGCGCCTTCCTTATCCTGCGTATAGAAGGTGGCGACGCCGCCGACGCCTTCCTTTTCCCACCAGCCCTGCTTTGCCTGGACGTAGGTTTCGATGGTGACTTCGGAATCAAGCGCTGCCGCAACGTATTCGGCATAGGTCATGGTGCCTTCGCTCTTTTCGGGGGTCGAGCTGCACGCCGCAAAGCAGAACGCGGTGCACAGGACGAGCATCAGTGCAACGATTTTTTTCATGTGATTTCTCCTTCGGATAATTATTCGGATTTTCATCCTTAATCTTTATTATACACGGTTTGCGGGATAAGTCAATGATTTTCGGGAAAAACGCAGTTTTTCTTTCTTTTTCTGCCGCCGGATCCATTTTCTTCCTTCATTTTCCGCTCTTTCTGCGGCTGAGCAGGAAGAAGAACGCGATCAGTACCCAGACGACGGCAAGGGAGATGAGGAGCGCCGCTGCCTCCCCGGGCAGAGCGCCGAGGTCCTGCCGCGTCCCGGAGGAGAGGCGGACCTGATCCAGATGGTACTGGGAGCGGACGTTTGCGAACATCGTATCAAAGTAGGCGTCGTCCACGGTCTCCTTGCGGCGAACCGACTTTGTCGTGTTTTCGATCAGTGCGCCCGACGCGTCACGCAGGGAGGCGGAGCCGTTGAAGACCGGCGTCACAAAGGTATCGCCGATGTGGTCGAGCAGGAGACGCACCGCATCCAGCTTCAGACTGTAATACTGCTCGCTCGTTTCCCCGGTATGGGAAAGATATTCGGTATAGGCGGGGTCGTTCTGTGCCTTGGTCGTGACCGGGACGTAGCCCTCGGTCTCCGAGTAGGGGATCTGGACGTCGTTCGTCAGCAGATACTGCGCGAAAAGCCAGGAGGCAAGGACCTCCTCCGGATCCTGCTTGTTGAAAACGCAGACCGAGGGACCCTGCGAGATCATCTGCGGACGGTCGGGGTCGAACTGCGGGATCTCGGTGACGACGCACTCGAAATCGACGAGGGCGTCCTCGCTGATGTCGAGCAGCGGCGCCTTGGGACCCATCCACGTGGAACCGGCGGTGGAGTCGATGGCGAAGATGCACTGCCCGGCGTTTAAGAAGTTGGCAGGGTAGCTCGAGATCTTGAAGGTGGAGAACGAGCCGCGTCCGACGTGCTCCGCGATGCCCGCCAGCAGCTCCTTTGCCGTGTCGTTGAACAGCAGGATCTCGCCCTCCTCGGTGGAGAAGTCGGCTTCCTTCTGCTTCAGCATCTGGATCATCATGTTGTCGGTGGACTTATAGATGAAGGGGATCATGACCTTCTGTCCGTTGACGAGGAAGGTGCCGTCCTCGCTCTTTTCCGTCGCGGCGTCCGAGACCTCCCAGACGAAGTCCCACGTGATCTTTTCGGGCAGGGTGAAGCCGAGCGCCTCAACGTAGGTCTTATTGATGAACAGCGCTTCGGTGGAGCGCATATAGGGCAGGGCGTAGGTGTGACCGCCGATCATGCATTCCTCCAGGAACTTCGGGACGATCTCGTCCTTCGTCGGCGCGTCGAACCGGACCTCGCTGCCGCCGAGGCCGAACTTTTCGTCGGTCAGGAGCCCGTCGAGCGGGACGACGACGTTGTTTCCGGTCAGGTAGGTCGCGATATGGTCGGGATAGGTGATGCAGACGTTCGGCGTCGTCTGCGTGGCGATGTTGGTGATGACGTCGTTGTAGATCTTGCCGTAATCGGTATAGAGGCGGAGGTTGACCGTGACGTTCGGATAGATCTTCTGAAAGTCCTCGATCGCCTGATGGTAGATGTTCGTCTGCGATTTGTTGGTATCGTTCTTTGCCCAGAAGGTGATCTCGTAGGTCCGGTTTTCATCCAGCCCGTCGGGGAGAGAGAATTCCGGCATCGCCTTGGCGCCGTGGCAGCCCGTGAGGAGCAGGGTCAGGGAAGCGATGAGGAGCAGCAGGGAAACGGTCTTTTTCATCCTTTGGTCCCTCCTCTCGAAACGCCCTCCATGATCTTGTCGCGGAAGACGAGGAAGAGAACGATCAGCGGCACGGAGATGACGACGACCGCTGCCATCATGGCGGGGACGTTCTCTCTGCCGAAGCCGTTTTCACGGATCTCCTGGATCCCGTTGGAGACCAGATAGTAGGCGGGATCGTCGGTGATCAGGCGCGGCCAGACGTAGGAGTTCCAGCACTCGATGACCTTCAGGATGACGACCGTGACGACGGTCGGTTTGCTGATCGGGATCATGACCCGGAGCAGATACTTGAGGTCGGAGGTCCCGTCGACCTTCGCCGCCTTGTACAGATCGTCCGGGATCTGCTCAAAGTTTTCCTTCAGCAGATAGATGTAGAAGACCGAGGTGACCGAGGGCAGGATCAGACCCGTGAAGCTGTTGCGCAGCCCCGCGTTCGTGATCGTCTGGAAGTTCGTGATGATGACCAGCTCGTTCGGGATCATCATCAGGGCAAGGAAGAGCGTGAAGACGAGCTCCTTGCCGCGGAATTCCAGCCGTGCGAAGGCGAACGCCGCGAGGATGATGACGATCAGCATGACGGCGGTCGTGACGAGGGTGAAGATCAGGGTGTTCAGGAAATAGCCGCCGAGGTCGACCGCGGTGAACGCCTCTCTGTAATTTTCGAGGGTAGGAGAGAGGGTGATGAACTTCGGGACGTACTCCGCGTTATAGGCGCCGTAGGATTTGACCGAGGAGAGCAGCATCCAGTAGAAGGGGAAGAGGACGATCACGCCCCAGAGGGAGAGGAAGAAGTAGACCAGCGCGCTCGTGATCCCCTTGCGGATCCGGTGAGAACGCTCGAGCTTTTCGTAATCTTTTGTCATGATCTCACCTCACTTGACCGACGTCTTTTTGCTGACCATCAGGTTGATGCAGGTGATGGTCAGGACGATGGCAAACAGGATCAGCGCCGCGGCGGAAGCGAAGGACGGATATCCGCCGCTGTCGCCGTAGAGCATATCGTAAACGTAACCGACGATGGTGTTCATTCCCGCCGCGTTCAGGTTGGTGCCGAAGAGGGCGACCGCGTCGGAATACGCCTTGAACGCGCCGATGAAGCCCGTGATGATGAGATAGAAGATCATTGGGGAGATCATCGGGAGGGTGATACGGGTGAAGGTGCGGAACTTCGAGGTGCCGTCGAGCTTGGCGGCGTTATAATAGTTCTGATTGACCGAGGCGAGGGCGCTGGTCAGGATCAGGATCTTGAAGGGAAGGACGATCCAGATCGTATAGAAGCAGAGCACGAACATTTTCGCCGCGTAGGGACCGTCGATGAAGTCGATCGGGCTCGTGCCGAAGAGACCGAGGAGAAGATTGATCAGCCCGTCGGAATAGGCGGTCTTCTTGAACAGGATCATGAAGACCAGACCGACCGCGAGGGTGTTCGTGACGTAGGGGAGGAAATACACGGTCTGGTACAGGTCGCGCAGCTTCTTGATCGAGCTGAGCCCGAGGGAGATCAGGAGCGCGAGCCCGGTTGAGAGCGGGACCGTGATGATGACGAGAAGGAAGGTGTTTTTCAGTGCCTGCAGGAAATAGGGATCGTGCAGGACGTAATCGTAGTTGTAAAGGCCGACGCCGAAGAAGGATTGGGAGGCAGAATTGTACCCCTCCTCCAGAGAATAGACGAGGACGTCGACGAGCGGGTAGATCATGAAGACCCCGAGGAACAGGATCGCGGGCAGCAGATAGAGCCACGCCTTCAGTTCTTTTTTCATAAAGCGCCTGCCTTACTGCTTTTCCAAGCGGATCCGCTGCTCGGTCGTCTTGTCAAAGAGGAAGATCTTGTGCGGCTTGACCGAAAAGGAGACGGTCGGGGAACCGACCTCGGGCAGACAGTCTGCGTCGACGATCGAGCGGACGGTCGGGCTCTGGGCGGCGGGGTTCACGGAGACGACGCTGATGTCTCTGCCCATGACCTCGACGGCGTTCAGCTTGCAGTGGAGCGGGCCGTTCTTATCGGGTATGAAGCCCTCCGGGCGGATCGCCGCCCAGACCGGTCCTTCGGGCAGATCGCCGGCAGGGAGAACGGCGTCGTCCCCGATCATGACCATGCCCTTTTCAATCCGCGCGTCGAAGACGTTGATCGGAGGCGTGCCGAGGAAGGTGGAGACGAAGAGGTTGACCGGGTCGTCGTAGACCGCCTGCGGCTTTCCGATCTGCTGGACCTCGCCCGCCTTCATGACGATGATCAGGTCGGAGATGCTCATCGCCTCCTCCTGGTCGTGCGTGACGAAGATCGTGGTGACGCCGGTTTCGCGCTGGATGCGGCGGATCTCCTCACGGGTCTGCAGACGGAGACGCGCGTCGAGGTTGGAAAGCGGCTCGTCCAGAAGCAATACCTTCGGGACCTTGACGAGGGAACGGGCGATGGCGACGCGCTGCTGCTGACCGCCGGAAAGCTCGCTCGGCTTGCGGTCCATGTAGGGCCCGATCTGCACGAGACGCGCCGCCTCGTCTGCACGCTTCAGCATTTCTTCCTTGGAGAGTTTTTCCGCTCCCTTGAGGTTCTGCAGGGGGAAGAGGATGTTTTGACGCACGGTCAGATGCGGGTAGAGGGCATAGTTCTGGAACACCATGCCGACGCCGCGGATCTCGGGGGAAAGGTCGGTGACGTCGTCGTCGCCGAAGAACAGCTTGCCCTTCGTCGGCTTTTCCAGACCGCAGATCATGTTGAGCACGGTCGATTTCCCGCAGCCGGAGGGTCCGAGCAGACCGACCAGCGTGCCGTCCGGGATCTCAAACGTGAATCCGTTGACGGCGACGACGTCGGCCCCCTTCTTTTCCCGGCTGGGAAAGATTTTCGTGAGGTTCTGAAGTACGACTTTCATAGAATCGCTCCCTTTTATGATCGGTATTCGGACCGTTATTTGACGAAATAGTGCCGCGCGATCGCGCGGGAAAGACCGTCGAGACCGGGGTAGATGACCCGCTCGTTGATATTGAACTGATCGAGCAGATCCCGTACGTCCCAACGGATCTCCTTTTTGATGATATAGCGGACGGTGCGCTCGGTGTTCTTCTCCAGATAGTCCTCGATGTCTTCGATCCCGGAGGGGATGATGGAAAAGAACGAATATTGGCTGATGATGCGCTGATCCACGGAGGGCGGCTCGATGTTGACGAACGCCGCGGAGCCCATGTCGCGGTCGTATTCCTCCAGTGTTCCGACGACGGAACGGAGGGTATCGACCGAAAAGACGAAGGTGTTGTCCCGCTTCAGCACCTCGGCGTAGCGCTGCGGCAGTTTTTCCCGGAGTTCACGCATGTCGAAGCGCCAGACCACGGCGTCCCGCTTATCCAGCTTGTCGAGGTTGTTCTCCGTGCTCGCAAAGTGCAGGGCGATCAGCGGGGAACGGGTCCAGTCGAGGAGGCGCGTCGGCAGACCGTGGTGCTGCCCGATCATCATCTGCTTCCAGACCGAGGAGGAGAGGGTCGGGTCGTCGATGCTCGCGTATTTGGTGAAGTTCTTCAGGATGGAGGGCTCCAGTTCTTTTGCCAGCTCCTTGCAGTTCATGCGCAGACTGGTCGTCAGGCGGTATCTCGCGTCCGGCATCCCGCGGAAAAAGAAGGAGCTGCGGAGCCTGCCGATCTCCGCGTTGTATTCCTGATCGGAGATCAGGTCCATGACGCCGCGGATGCTGTTGAGTTCTACGGTGCGGATCATTTTTCGTCTTCCTTCTGAAAAATGTTTTTTGTAAACGTTAAATGCGGATCTTCTTGATCTCCTCCGCGTAATACTGTACGAGCTCGAATTTGCTCCCCGGCATCAGCCGGTGGTCGGGGCAGGGGAGGAAGCCGCCCATCGAGGCGAGACGGCGCATCCGCTCCAGCTCGGCGTCGACCGCCGCCTTGTCCTTGCGGAAGGCGGTCTTGTCCATTCCGCCGACGCCGAGCATTCCTCTGCCGTATTTCTTCCGTGCGGGCCCGAACTGGTCGCCCCACGTTCCGACCTCGATCGGGAACATCGTGTTGACCCCGGTATCGAACCAGACCGGCAGGAGCTTTTCGGTCACGCCGTCGCAGTCGAGGGAGATGATATCGATCCCGTAACGGTGCGCGAGCTCATTCCTCTTCCGGTAATGCTTTTCGGTCAGGGACCGGAACGTGTCCGGGGAGAGGAGCGGACCGCCCTTGAAGCAGATATCCTCCCAGTAGTGCGCGAAGTCGAAGCGCGCGCCCGCGGCAAAGACCGCCTCGGCGCAGCGGTACTGCATCTCGGCGTAGGCATCCACGATATCGGCAAAGAGGGTCTCGTCCTCGTCGTAGAGCAGATAGCTCATCCCGAGGACCGAGGTCATGTTGCGGATATCGCCGATCAGGGAGCCGAGCATGATCCCGACCGGGATATCCTGCTCTCTCGTCTCGTTGAACTTCTCAAAGAACGCCGTATCGATCCGCTCGGGGACGTACCGCATCTTCGGCAGATAGTATTCCTCGAACGCGGCGCGGTCCTTCAGCAGATAATCGCATTCCGAGGGGATCGAGGTGACGCCGGGCTTGACGTATTCGGTCACGCCCCAGCCGTTGCGCACCTTGCGGGAGCCGTCCGGCAGGGTCTCGAGAAGCTCCGCGGAAAAGTACGGGAAGAGACCGTTCGCGCCCGCGACGCAGTGGTACCAGTTGAAGTCCCAGCCGATCAGCCTGTCAAGCTCGCGGTCGGAGGGACTGCCGTCGTAATAGTTTTCGAGGATATGCGCGGGGATCTTCCCCTGGCCGACCCATTCGGCAAGGAGTTCTCCCCAATAGCCGAAGTGGACGGCGGGAAGGCGGTCGGCGGGCCTGAAATGAAGAAGGTTCATGGCGCGTTCGCGGTTGGTCATATGAAACGCCTCCCTTTTTTGGCTGATTCCTTCCATTATTATATACCCGGTACGGTGGAATGTCAAGATTTCTTCCGCAATACTTGATTCCCGGAGAAAAATGTGATATGATATGTTTTACGGAAAGGACATGAAGATATGGATTCCAAAAAAATTGCGATGTTTGAGAGAGACCCCGTTCCGGTCGCCGTGATGAAACTGTCGGTACCGACGGTGCTCAGTACCCTTGTCATGGTGCTGTACAACCTTGCCGATACATATTTTGTCGGCCTGCTCAAGGATTCCGTGCAGAGTTCCGCAGTGACGCTGGCAGCCCCGGTCCTTCTTGCCTTCAATGCGGTGAACAATCTGTTTGCCGTCGGTTCTGCGAGCCTGATATCAAGAAGTCTGGGGAAAAAGGATTATGAAACCGTTAAGAAGACGGCATCTTTTTCTTTTTGGTGCGCGCTGTTCTGCTCTCTTCTGATTTCGGTTTTCTGTACCGTCTTCCGTGCTCCGCTGATGAACCTGCTCGGTGCCGACGCGGAAACGGCAGGGGCGACCGGGGAGTATCTGATCTGGACTGTGACCTGCGGCGCCGCACCGGCGATCCTGAACGTCGTTCTTGCCAACATGGTCAGGGCGGAGGGCGCTTTCGCACATGCCGGGATCGGGGTCATGAGCGGCTGCGTTCTGAATATCATCCTTGATCCCTTCTTCGTCCTGCCCCGTTTTCTCGGGATGGGAGCCGCCGGAGCGGGGCTTGCGACGTTTATCTCCAATTCCTTTGCCTGCCTTTACTTCTTCGGATATCTTCTTGTCAAGGGAAAGGATACCTGCGTGTCGGTTTCTCCGCGTCAGTTCTGCTTCCGGCGCGGAATCGTGAAGGAGGTCTTCGGTGTCGGGATCCCTTCCTCCATCCAGAACCTTCTGAACGTGACCGGAACGGTGATCCTGAACAACTATACCGCGGAATTCGGTCCGGACGCAGTTTCGGCAATGGGGATCGCACACAAGGTGAATATGCTCCCGATGTATATCTGCATGGGAATTTCGCAGGGGATCATGCCGCTTGTCAGCTATAACTATACTTCGGGCAACCGCATCCGGATGAAGGACGCGATCGCCTTTGTGATGAAGATCACCGTCGTTCTGGCGCTGATCATGACCGCGGTGCTGTTCACATTCTCCACGGGACTGATCCGCGCGTTCATGGACAGCGATGCGGTCGTTGAGTACGGCGGACCGCTGCTGCGGCGGATGTCGATCGGCGTGACCTTTCTTGCCGTCGATTTTCTCGCGGTCGGCGTTTTCCAGTCGATCGGAAAGGGAAGCTACTCTCTGATTTTTGCCGTCATGCGGAAGGTCATCCTCGAAATCCCGGCAATCATTCTGCTGAACCGCCTGATGCCGCTCTACGGGATGGGTTATGCCGCCGTCGTTTCCGAGGTCGTCCTTGCCGCCGCTGCCGTCCTTCTCCTGCGTCGTATTTTCGCCGGAAAGGAAAACAAACCGCTTCTCGGCAGGAAGCGCTGAAGTCGGAGAACAAAACAGAGGCTGCCGCAGGTGCTTTCCTCACTTGCGGCAGCCTTTTTCCGGCAATATTTCAGTGTGCTTTGGGGTCAGTCTCCTTTTTCTTTCTGCGGATCAGAATAACAGACAGGGCAAGGACGCCGAGCGCCGCCGCGGAGATGCCGAGGATCGCGGTGATCGGCTTTTTGTCCGCAGAGGGGTTCTCGGCGGCTTTTCCGGTTTCGCTTTCCTGCGCGGAGACGGCTTCGGTTTCCGCCTTTTTCAGATACTCGCGGTACACTGCGGGGTCGGGGGCGTTCTTTCCGAGAAAGATCTCACGGACGGTGTCCTCCTGCCCGAAGCCGTTCGGACAGACGTCGGAAGGCATATTGGCGCGGTAGTCCTTCGTCACCTTCATCGTGAGGGTCTTGCCCTCCCGCGTGAATTCGGTCCGTTCCGCTTTCAGGTACGCTTCGGCAGCGCTCGCGGCGTCCGGGTCCTTCAGCTCGTAGGTGAGTTCGGGAATGTCGGTCAGCACGCGGCGGAAGGCAGGCTGGAGATAATAGACCTGTTCTCCGTTTTTATCGAGGCATTCCGAGGTCAGGAAGTCCTGACATTCCAGGAGAAAGTCGTTGCGGTATTGTTCGGGCTGCATGGCGAACCAGGTGATATCGTCCCAGCCCCAGTTGTAAAAGCCGTCGGGCGTGGGGACGCCGGGGTTCCCGCTGCCGCCGTAGTTATCGAATTCGAGGATGGTATAGCAGGCGTCGACGGTAAAGCCGAGCGGATGCTTTCCGCCCGCGCTCCTTCCGATCCACTGAAGCCAGCAGTCGTCGTAGTGAGAGATGCGGCACTGATACGCGCCGCCGGCGAATTCCGTCTCGTTCGGGACCAGGCCCGCGCCGATGATATCGCAGATCAGCCGGTCGCCGACCTTCATTCCGCCGGAGGCGATGTTCGTATGGCAGTCGAACAGGACGATGCCGCGGCGGGCGTGATCCTTCGCGTATTCCCGGGCGAGCGTCGTGACGCGGTCCCACGCGGGATAGCGGCCCGGATCGTAGTTCGCCATCAGTTCCGCCTGCCCGAGGTGGAACGCCTCGTAGCCCGCGTCGATGTAGCGGGTGATCTGCGTGTAAAAATACAGCTGCGTTTCGGTCTTCGTGATATCCGGAACGCCGGAGGAATCGTTGCCCCAGTAATTCTTTTTCACGTCGTATTCGCCTTCTGTGAAGACGATATCATCGTAGGAAAAGTTCCGTTCCTCCACGGGAAGCCCGAACGCCTCGAAGGCGTACGCGGGGACGGGCGTCGCTTCCGCAGTGCCGCGGTATACGATCTCGAAGACGCCGGCCTGCAGGATCAGCTCGGGATCCGCGCGGTGCGCTTCCGCCGCGCGCTCTTCGGCGAGGCGGTAATGGGTCCCGATCTGCTCGGCGCTCATGTTGCCGCCCCACGAATAGTAGGCGGCACGGCCGATATATTTTGCCCCGGTGCGCAGGACCATGCGCAGATCCTCTTCAAAGATCGGATCGGGGTCGCAGTTCTCGACGCAGAAGCCGGCAAAGGAGACGGCGCGGGAGCAGTAGGCCCGCAGGGTCTCCTCCGACATGCTGCCGTCAAAGGCAAAGACGCTCTCCTCCGCGGAAAGAGGCAGGGTAACGATGGCGCTGCTCACGGCAAGGATCCCTCCGATCAGAAGTGACGCGAATCGTTTCCGTCCGTTCTTCACGGATCAGTCCTCCCCCCAGGGAAGGGCGGAGGGCAGCGTTTTTCCTTCTCCGTTCTCATCCGGGAAGGGCGTCAGATCATCGTTCCGGACGGCGTCACGTTCTTCGGGGTTCCGGAAATCCGGGATCTTATAATTTTCGCCGTGGTTCAGGCAGCTTCTCCAGCCGAGGATGGCGGTCGCGGACATGGCGACGGCACGGTAAACGTCGAAGAAGGGATCCTTCCCCTCGGCGAAATAGTCGACCATCCGCTGGACGATCCAATAGTCTCCGCCGCCGTGCCCTGCGTTCTTGGCAAGGACGCCTTTTTCGCCGAACTCGGCAAGATCCGCCGGAACGATCGTGCACTGGTTGACGCCCTCCGGCTTCGTGTGCGGGAAGTAGAAGAGACGGACGGCGTCGGCACCGACGTTTCCGCCCGATTCGACGGAGGCACGGTCGCCGCAGACGCGGTAACGGCTGTAATCGCTCGCCATCGCGGTGCAGCCGGTGAAGCGCGCGATCATCCCGTTGTCCATTTCACAGAACATGATCCCGACCGCGTCGTAGTTGTGGCGCCATTCCTTCAGCTCGTAAAGCAGATCGGAGTGCGCCGCGCGCGCGGAAACGTATTTCGGCATGGTCTTCGTCATATACATGAGCGGCCCCATTGCGTGAGTGACGTAATAGGTGCGGGGCAGCCATGCGCGCCAGTGATTTTTTCCGGGGGTCAGCGTACGCAGCTCGTCGTTGTTGCCGGAATGGTTGTATTCTCCTTCGGCGTAGACCAGAGAACCGAGCTTTCCGCTCTGCACGAGCTGCTCCATTTTCAGATTCATGGTCATGAACGGATAATTTTCGGCAAGCATGTATTTCCTGCCGGTCCGCTCCACTGCCTCGACCAGCTCGACGCATTCCTTCAGCGTGGAGGCCGCGGTGCATTCGCTGATGACGTCCATCCCCGCCTCCATCGCACGGATGGCAAACGGCGCGTGCTGATGGAAATAGTTCGCGAGAAAGACCGCGTTCATCCCGAGCTTCTTTCCGCCCTCGATAAAGTCGTCAAAGTTGTCATACAGAGCAACGCCCTCATAGCCCCCGAGGTTCTTCATTTCCCCGATGTTCTTATCACAGATGGCGACGAGCTTCGTCCTCGGCTCCTTTGAGATCAGATCAATATAGGAGTTGCCTCTCCAGGCGCCGAAAACACCGATCCTGACTTCTGACATGATATTGTCCTCCTCTGAAATAATAGATTCCGGTTACACCTTATTATATCATAGAGAGCGGAAAAAATCAAGCGGTTCGGCGATACGTTCGGGGCGGATGAGGCGCAAAATCTTCGTACGGAATCCGCACGATCCGCGGACCGTGCGCCGAAAAGTCCGGGCCGAATATATTCGCCCGCCGTTATTCCGCGTAAACAAAAACGGGACGGGCGGAGGAGGCTTTTTTGTGACTCTTTTTCATGGAAAACAATTGACATATTTTCCGGACTGTGATATAATTTGACATAAGAATGAATAACTGAAACTATACTTATGCAAACCGACCGCGATCCCGGAGGTCGGCTTGCGGAGAGATCATGATAAAAAAACTGCATCACACGGCGATCATCGTCAGCTCCGAGGCGGGCGTTGACTTTTATAAGGACCTCGGATTTGCGGAAGAAAACCGGATCGACCGGGGTTACGATCAGATCGTATGGCTGATCGGGTACGGAGAAAAGCTGGAACTGTTCATTGACGGCAGGCATCCGGCGAGGGTGACCGGCCCCGAGGCACTGGGGCTCCGCCATCTCGCGTTTGAGGTCGACGACGTCCCCGGGTTATGGGAACAGCTCGGCAAGTACCGCCCCGAACCGATCAGAACGAAGGAAGACGGCAAAAAAGTTTTCTTCGTGAAGGATCCCGACGGTCTGCCGATAGAATTCAGAGATTGAATGAGGAAGATAGAATGAATATCCTGTTTGTGGTCGCCCATCCTGACGACGAGGTGCTGGGCGCGGGCGCGTCGATCGGAAAATTCGTGAAGGAAGGGCATCACGTCGCCGTGGCGACGATGGCAAATCACGCTGCCGCCCGTGCGAACATTTCCGCTTCCCTGAGCGAGGATCAGGCAAATGCCATGGAGATCATGGGCGTTGAAAAGTGCTACGCCGCCGATTTCCCGAACATCAAAATGAACACGGTCCCGCATCTGGAGCTGGTGCAGTTCATTGAAAAGTGCATCGAGGACTTTCAGGCGGACGCGATCTTCACGCATCATCCGTCGGATACGAACAACGACCACGTTCAGACCGCCTACGCCGCGCAGGCGGCGGCACGGCTCTTCCAGAGAAGAGATGGAATGCCCTGCCTGAAACGGTTCGCCTACATGGAGGTCCCTTCCTCCACGGAATGGTCGTTCGACTCCTCCGCCAACCGCTTCACGCCGAATTATTTCGTCGAGGTCGGGAAAGAGGGCGTGGAGGTCAAGCTTGCCGCGCTCGCGGCGTACAAGGGCGTCATGCGTCCGTATCCGCATCCCCGCTCCGCGGAGGCACTGGAGGGGCTTGCCGCGTACCGCGGTTCTCAGGCAGGATGCAATTACGCGGAAGCCTTTGAGTGCGTCTATTTCAGAGCGTAAAGGAGAGCGTTCATGTACGGTTTCTTCAAAAGGCTGTTCGATCTTTTTGCGTCCGGTCTTGCGCTGATCGTCCTTCTCCCGGTATGGCTCATTACCGTCATCGGGATCGAGATCAACGATCCCGGCCCCGTGTTCTACGTGGCGTCCCGGATCGGAAAAGACAACAAGGAATTCAAAATGTACAAGTTCCGCTCCATGCGCGTGGTGAAAGACCAGCAGGACCAGACGCTCCGTCCGGAGGAAGATCGTATCTTCGCCTGGGGGAGAGTGATCCGGAAACTGAAGATCGACGAGCTGCCGCAGCTGCTGAACGTTTTCCTCGGCGATATGTCCGTGATCGGGCCGCGTCCGGTCGCGACCAGCCAGTTCGATCTGTTCCGCACCGGGAGATACGACGAAACCAAAGCGGTCAGACCCGGGCTTTCGGGCCCGGCGGCACTGTACGATTACGTCTACGGCGACCGGTTCGAGGACAGCGACCTTGAAATGTATATGGAAAAGGTCCTTCCCACGAGGCGGGAGCTGGAGCTCGTTTACGTAAAGAAGCAGGGGATCCTGTTCGACCTGAAAATGATCGTGTGGACCGTGTGGTGCATTTTGTGCTCCGCGTTCGGGAAATTCCCGCAGAAGATCTATGACGAACTGGTCGGAATGGCGGACGAAAGTCTGCGGAGCGGCGAAAAACAGACCGCGGAGATCGGATAACGAAAATGGAACCGAAAAAAACAATCCTTGTGACCGGCGCAAAGGGAATGATCGGCAGCCGCCTCGTGAGCGGGCTGACGAATGCCGGATACGACGTGGTCGGCGTCGACAGAGTGCCGGAGGGGGAAAGCACGCCAGGTTTCCGGTACTGCGTCTGCGATCTCGGCGACAGAGAACAGCTGAAAAACGTCTTTGAAAGCAATCACGTGGACCGCGTGATCCATCTGGCGGCGCTGGCACATACGAAAAACGAGGACGATCTGTCGTGGGAACGCTATCTGCATATCAACGTGGAATGCGCGAAGAACGTGTTCGACGCGGCGGGAGAGATCCCGGTGCTCTTTATCAGCACGGTCGACGTTTTCGGCTTCTTCGACGGCGGGACCGTGAACGCGGAAACGGAGCTCCGTCCGGTGACGTTCTACGGAAAGTCCAAGGCCATGGCAGAGAAAGAATGCAGAAAGCTGAAGCACTACGATATCTTCCGCTTCTCCCCGGTCTATACCGACGAGATCAAACGGGACATCCAGAAGCGGTATTATCTGAAATATCCGAAGATCGCCTATCAGATCGGCAAGGGGACCGAATACGAGATCCTCAATATCGACAGAGCGATCGCGGCGATGACCGGCTGGTGCGGTACGGAGCCGACGAACGGCATCCGGATCATCAAGGACCCGGAAACGATGAAGACCCCCGACTATATCCGCGCGGAAAAGGCAGAGGGACGGGCAAAGATCGTGCTGCATTTCCCGCAGTGGATGGTCAACTGCGGCTATCAAGTGCTGAAGGGGATCACGGGGGAAAACAAATATACGTATCTGCTGAATAAGGCGGTACATCCGCTGAGAAGTGAGGATCATCGGTAATGGATTATAAAGGAATACGCGTTCTTGTTCTGGACGGATACGGGAGACAGATCCCGAGCATTCTTCACCAGCTGCATCAGCTGGGCTGCGTGATCACGACGGTAAACGAGTCCAAACTGGACGTCGGTTATACGTCCCGGTATCCGAAGAAGCGGATCGTTCAGAAGGGCATCAGAGAGGACAATGCCGTGTATCGCACGGTGATCGAACAAGAGATCGCGTCCGGGAATTACGACGTCGTGTTTCCGATGCTGGAACGCGCTACGGAGATTCTTCACGATATTCAGACGGAAGGGAAGGACAACGGCGTAAAGATCATCGCCGCGCCGTACGACGCTTTTATCAAGGCGTACGACAAGCAGGAGACCATGAGGATCTGCACCGAGAACGGGATCCCGTGCCCTGCCACAAAAATGGATTATGAAACGATGGACGCGTATTTATCCAGAGTTTCGTTCCCCCTTGCGTGCAAGCCCAGAAAGGGCAGCGGCTCCGCCGGCTTCAAGCGGGTGAACAACCGCGAGGAGCTGGAGGCCTATATCGCGGACGGGACGATCAAGCCGGAAGAATACGTGATCCAGGAATACGTCGAAGATATCCGTTACATGGTGAACTGCTACGTGATGATGGACGACGACCATAAGCCGATGTTCCGCGTCGTCGTGAAGACCTACCGCTGGTATCCGATCAACGGCGGTCCCGGATGCTTTGCGAGGACCGTGAAGGAGCCCGAGGCGGCGGACGCGGCAGTGCGCCTCCTTGCCAAGATGGGCTGGTCCGGCATGGCGCAGGTCAGCTGTATGTTCGACGGGAAGGACGGACTGCCGAAGGTCGGCGAGATCAACGGACGGATCTCCGCGGGGATCAAAATGACGGAATTCGCGGGCTGCACGCCGGTCAGATATATGCTGGACCGGGCGTACGGTCAGCCGATGAAGCCGATGGAAAAAGAAGTGCCCGAGGGACTCGGACTGCGGTATTTCCACACGGATATCATGTGGTTCTTTAAAAATCCGGACAGGTTCAAGGCGAAGCCGTCCTGGTTCGATTTCCGCAAGAGCAGGGACTATATCTTCTCCTGGGCGGACCCGATCCCGTTCTTCGGCTATGCGATCGAGCACATGATGACCTATAAAAAGGATATGAAGAAAAGAGAACACTGAGCAGGGATCGCACTGCGGAAGCGGTGATTCCATCAGAAATGAAAAGAGGGATTGATGATATGCCGAAAAAAAGCGGCAAACAGATCAAGGTGTGCTTGATCTCGTCCTCGGGCGGGCATTTTGAACAGCTGAAAATGCTGAAAAAACTGTCCGAAAAATATACGGTGTACGTCGTGACGGAAAAGACGGAATACGACGTCGGTGCGGATTACTATTTGATCGGGCCGTCGAAAAAGAACGGAATGATCAAAAAGATCGACGGTTATCTCAGGTTTGCCGGCAACGTCTTTTACAGCCTGAAGCATCTGGCAAAAGAAAAACCCGACGTGGTGATCTCAACCGGGACGAGAGTGGCGATCCCGACGATCTTCTGGGCACATCTCTTCGGTAAGAAGGTCATCTACATAGAAACGTTTGCCCGGGTGTACGACGGGACCAAGGCGGCAAAGATCGTCTATAAACGGCACTGGTACGATCTGTTCCTGTATCAGTGGGAAACCTTGAACGAATTATATCCTGACGGCGTATATGGGGGTGGAATATATTGATTTTCGTCAGTACCGGATCGAGAAAATTCCAATTCGACCGATTGATCAAAAAAATTGATGAATTGGCTGCGGACGGAACGATCAAAGAGGAAGTATTTGCACAGATCGCCGAAACCGCTTATGAACCGACCCATATCCAATATCAGCGGTATCTGTCCCCGGATGAATTCAACTCCTATCAGGAAAAGGCTACTCTCGTTATTACTCACGCCGGGACCGGGGCGCTGATCGGCGCCCTGAAAAAGGGAAAACAGGTGATCGCCGTCCCGCGTCTGCAGAAATACGGCGAACACTCCGACGACCATCAGCTTCAGGTTGCCGAGGCACTTCAGTCCGAGGGCTATCTCAGGACGGTGATCGAAATGGACGATCTCGGAGCGGTAATCATGGAGTGTCAGAATCATCCTATCATCAAAAAATACGATAAGCCGTCAAACATCGTCCCGATCATCGAGCGGACGATCGACGATTGGTTCAAATAAACGCAATACGGCGGAGGAATGATAAAATGGGATATGTTTTTAAATATCAGGTAATCCGGTTTTTGTTTTCGTTGATACCGAGTGCCGACACAAGGTCTAAACTCCTGAAAAAAACGCATTTTTTCTATGAAATGGGCGAAAACGTTCATTTTCAGCCGAGAAAGCCTCCGGCAGATCCCAAATTTATCAAACTCCATAACAATATTGCGATCGCTTCCAACGTTGGTTTTGTTACTCACGATATCATCCATAAGGTTCTGAACCATTTGCCGGTCACGGAAATTACCCCGGAAAACGGATACGGCTCACATCTTGGCTGTATTGAGATCATGGACAACATCTTTATCGGCTCCGGGACACGGATCATGCCGAACGTCAAGATCGGTCCGAATGCGATCGTTGCGTCCGGTGCGGTCGTAACGAAAGACGTACCGCCGAACTGCGTGGTTGCCGGAGTTCCTGCCAGAGTAATCGGGAATTTTGATGACTTTGTCAAAAAAAGAGCTGAAGAAAATCAAATTCCGTTTGATAAAAACAGATTGAACCGGGTGGAATCGGAATGGGAGAAGTTTTATTCATCAAGAGAACAGAATAAGGATGAAGTATAACTATGTATTATCTGCTCGGCGTTTTGGGCATATCGGTGTTCGCCGGCGTTCTATTCCCAAAAATAAACGATAAGGACAGCAAGGAACGGACGGGATACTGTATCATAATCTTTTTTCTTCTGTTTGCGTTTTCCGGTTTAAGGGGTTCAAGCGTCGGAATAGATACCGCGAACAGGGCTGCAACGTATTATTCTGCGCTTGGAATGGATTATGAACACTTTTCGTCATACTTTTCTACCGAAACAGGGTACGAAGTCGTTTACTATTTGTTTAACTCTCTGTTTGACCAACCCTATGCGATGGAAATGTGCTTTTCCGCGTTTATTATCGGCACGCATATCTGGTTCTTCAAAAAATATGCGTCGGAATTGCCGCTGACGGTTGCGTTATTTATCATTTTTAATTTTTCATCGACGATGAATACCACCCGGCAGTACCTGGCGATTTCCATTTGTCTGATCGCGTTTCATTTTATCATACAACGAAAATTCGTTCAGTCTGTCATCACGATCCTGATCGCGTCTCTTTTCCATACCTCGGCGCTCATATGCCTGCTGTTTTGTCTGTTGGCCTTCAAAAAAGTGACGATCAACAAAAAAATGTTTTTGCTGATGATCCCTACCGCGGTGCTTTTCGTTTTTCTGTATTCCCCGATCACTTCTTTGATGATGCAGCTTTTTCCTCACTATGCACGATACCTGAAAAACTCGTATTTCATGTCATCATCGAAAATATCAATACCGTGGATCCTCATTTATATTGCGGTCTGCGTCCTGACCGTGATAAAATATTCCAATGAGGAAAAGGGAAGAACGCTGAATGAGGACGATAACGGAAACAGACCCTTTGCGGTGATGTCCGTCGTGTATCTGGCTTATGTCGCTTCGGACGTTTCGGCGTTTTTTATCAAGATCCTGTACCGGATCATGCGGTACTTCTACGTGGGATTTACCTTCGTTCTCCCGGAATGCGTTACCTCGCTGATCTCAAAGGACAAAAAAAGCAGGACACTGTTTTATGCGATATTTACGCTCATTGCCGTAGTCGTGGGCTATATTGAGTTCAGCGCAAACAAATATAAAATATTCCCATACGTTTTCTTTTGGGATTGAGAGGTAGAGATAACATGAAACCGATTATGGTAACCGTTGAGATGCTGTGTTATAATCACGGTCCCTATATCAGGAAAGCGATCGAAGGCGTCATCAACCAGAAGACAGATTTCAGATATCAGGTGATCATTCACGACGACGCTTCGACGGACAATTCCGCGGAGATCATCAGGGAATATCAGTCGCGGTATCCCGAACTGATTACGGCGATCCTCCAGAAAGAAAACCAGTTCGGCAAAAAAGTAAAAATCCATCCGACATTCATTGATCCTTTGATCGAAGGGAAATATATTGCGGCATGCGAGTGCGACGACTATTGGACTGATGAGAATAAGCTGCAGAAGCAGGTCGATATTCTGGAGGCTCACCCGGAGTACGTCGGATGCACGCATAACTGCGTGATCGTCGATAAAAACGACACGGAAAAAGGATATCACCACGCGTGCTACTATAAGTGCAGGCAGCACGTTTACCGGCTGAACCAGCTTGCTTTCGGGGCATATTTCCCTGGGCAGACCGCTGCTTTGATGTATCGGAAAGAGTGCATGACTTTTGCGACCGAGGAACAGCGGCAGTCGTATTACTACGGGATGAGGACCCGGACCGGTGACCAGAGAAAGGCACTGCACTTGCTGCTGCAGGGGGATATTTTCTACCTTGGGGAAGTGATGTCGGCGCACAGAGTCGTAGCGGACGGCGGCGACAGCTGGACGGCAAGAACGAGAGGAAAGAACCTTTCTTATGAACGGTTCGCAAGTTCCATTGATTACAGAAACTACGCGAAAAAATACTACGGAAAAAAATATCTGAACTATTATTCGACGTTTCGTGCGGGAGTCGGCGCGATATGGTATTATCTGAAAAAGCGCACGGAGGAAAACAAGACGGTCCTTTCCAAGGTGGCAGAGGAAAAAGGCGGGATCTTCGGGCTTGTATGCTATCTGATCGGGCTGGGGATCATCTCCGTCCCGCTTTGCATCGCACGCAGCGTACAGAAAAGAAAAGCACTTGAAAAATGAACGGAAAAAGGTAAGATGAATAACAAAAAGGTTATTGACAACTTCTTTTGGAGATTTTTGGAACGGTGCGGCGCTCAGGGCGTGACGCTGGTCGTTTCGATCATTCTTGCGCGGATCCTGAATCCTGAGGCATACGGTGTCGTTGCTCTTATTACGGTCATAACCTCCATTCTTCAGGTGTTCGTCGACAGTGGACTGGGGACGGCTCTGATCCAGAAGAAGGATGCGGACGATCTGGATTTTTCCTCCGTATTCTATTTCAATTTTGTCGTCTGCATGGTCCTTTACGGGATCATGTTCTTCGGCGCACCGCTCGTTGCGGCATTCTATGAAAAACCGGAGCTGACCGCGCTGACGCGCGTCGCGAGCCTTTCTCTGGTGATCTCCGGGGTCAAAAACATCCAGCAGGCGTACGTATCGCGCCACCTGATGTTCAAGCGGTTCTTCTTTGCCACGTTGGGCGGAACGATCGGGGCTGCGTTTATCGGGATCTGGATGGCGTACAAGGGATACGGCGCATGGGCGATCGTCGTTCAGAACCTCTTTAACAAAACGGTCGATACCGTGATCCTTTGGATCACGGTCAAGTGGAAGCCCAAAAAGATGTTCTCTTGGGAAAGGCTGAAATCGCTTCTGTCCTACGGGTGGAAACTGCTCGTCTCTTCTCTGATCGATAAGGTCTATGAGGAACTGCGGCAGCTTGTGATCGGAAAAATGTATTCGTCTGCCGATCTTGCCTTCTACAATAAAGGACAGCACTTCCCGGGCGCGGTGGTGAATAACGTCAATACGTCGATCGACAGCGTCCTGCTGCCCGTGATGTCACAAAAGCAGGACGACGTTGACGCGGTGCGCAGTATGACGAGACGGTCGATCCGTGTCGGTACCTATATCATGGCGCCGCTCATGGTGGGGCTGGCAGCGATCTCGCCGATCCTGATCCCCTTCCTCCTGTCCGATAAATGGACGAATGCGGTCATTTTCATGCAGGTGTTCTGCTTTACGTATATGCTCCATCCCATACAGACGGCAAATCTGAACGCGATCAAGGCGATGGGGCGGAGCGAGTTGTTCCTGAAGCTGGATATCATTAAAAAAGTCATCGGCTTTTCCATATTGATCGGGACCATGTGGTTCGGTGTCAAGGCGATCGCGTACGGAATGCTTGCTGCAAGCTTTATTAACCAGATCGTAAACTCCTGGCCGAATCATAAACTGCTGAAATATAATTATTTTGAGCAGTTAAAAGATATCCTGCCGAGCTTACTGTTGGCGCTCGTGATGGGCTCCGTGATATACTGCTACGGATTTTTGGAACTGCACAGCGCGCTGATCCTTGTGCTGCAGGTGCTCACCGCGGTGGTGATCTACGTGGGCGGTTCCGTGCTGCTGCGAATTGACAGCTTTTACTATATTCTTACTGCTTTGAAAAAATATACGAAAAAAGGAAAAGCCAAAGGCTGACCTCTCGAAAAGGAAACCGAATGATTTCAGACGGTATCCGAAACCGTTTCGGTCCGTCTGAAAACGATAAACTGAATAAGGAGAAACTGGCATGTCTATCAATGTAACCCGCTCCTCGATGCCCGATTTTGAGGAATACTGCGAGGAAATCAAAAAACTTTGGGACAGCCACTGGCTGACGAACATGGGGACCGAACATCGGCAGCTGCAGGCGGAGCTGGAGACGCGTCTTGCGTGTCCCCACGTCGTTCTTTATACCAACGGACATCTTGCACTGGAAAACGTGATCGCCGCGATGAAGTTCCCGGCAGGGGGAGAGGTCATCACGACCCCGTTTACGTTTGCCTCGACGACCCACGCGATCGTCCGCAACGGTCTGGTCCCGGTCTTCTGCGACGTGAAGCCCGACGATTATACGATGGACGCGGACAAGATCGAAGCGCTGATCACCGAAAAGACCGTCGCGATCGTTCCGGTCCACGTGTACGGCAATATGTGCGACGTGGAACGCATCAAAGAGATCGCGGACAAGCACGGGCTGAAGGTGATCTATGACGCCGCCCACGCGTTTGCCGTGAAATATAAAGGCGTTCCCTCGGCGAACTTCGGGGACGCCGCGATGTTCAGCTTCCACGCCACGAAGGTGTTCAATACCATCGAGGGTGGTGCGGTCTGCTTTGCGGATGACAGTCTCGTTCCCGTCCTGAACGATATGAAGAACTTCGGGATCAACGGTCCCGAGTCCGTCATCTACGTCGGCGGAAACGCGAAAATGAATGAGTTCCAGGCGGCAATGGGCATCTGCAACCTCCGGCATCTGGAGGCGGAGATCGCAAAGCGCAAAGCGGTCGTGGAACGGTACAACGAGCGCCTTTCCGGCGTTCCCGGCATCCGGACGAACCGGCAGCAGAAGGACGTGGAATCAAACTACGCCTATTACCCGGTCGTCTTTGACGGCTTCAAGAAGAACCGCGACGAGGTCTTTGAGGAGCTCGGTAAAGAAGGGGTCACCGCGAGAAAGTATTTCTACCCGATCACGAACAGCTTTGAATGCTATCGGGATTATCCGACAGCCGGCGTGGACAAGACCCCTGTCGCGAAATACCTCGGCGACAGGGTGCTGACGCTGCCTTTGTATGCGGATCTCTCTTTGGAAGACGTGGATCGGATCTGCGACATCATTCTCAAATAAAATATAATTCTGTGAAAGGAACGAAAACATGAAGGGCATTATTCTTGCGGGCGGAAAAGGCACGCGCCTTTATCCCATGACGAAGGCGGTATCGAAGCAGCTCCTGCCGATCTACGACAAACCGCTGATCTATTATCCTCTTTCCATCCTTCTTTTGGCGAGCATCCGTGAGATCCTGATCATTTCCACGCCGGAGGATACGCCGGTATATGAAAAACTCCTCGGAGACGGCAGTCAGCTCGGCGTATCCATTCAGTATAAGGTGCAGGAAACGCCCCGCGGTCTCGCGGACGCCTTTATCCTCGGTGAAGAGTTCATCGGCAGCGACTCCGTGTGCCTCGTTCTCGGGGACAACGTGTTCTACGGAACCGATATGACGAAGATCCTCCGGAAAGCGATGGAAGAGAATACCGGCGCAACGATCTTCGGTTATCCGGTGAAGGACGCGCGCGCGTTCGGCGTCGTTGAATTCGACAAGGACCACAACGTGGTGGGGATCGAGGAAAAGCCGGAGCATCCGAAGTCGAACTACGCAGTTCCCGGACTGTATTTCTACGACAACCGCGTCATTGAGATCGCCAAAAACGTGAAGCCGTCCGCGCGCGGTGAGATCGAAATCACTGCTGTCAACAACGCGTATCTTGCCCTCGGCGAGCTGAAGGTCAAGCTTTTTGCCCGCGGCTTTGCATGGCTTGATACCGGAACTCCGGAAGGAATGCTGAAGGCGGCGGAATTCGTGGAAGCCGTTCAGGACAGACAGGGCTTCTACGTTTCTTGCATTGAGGAAATTGCATGGCGCAGAGGCTTTATTACCACGGAACAGCTCAGATCGATCGGCGAGAGTCTGAAAATGACGGATTACGGTCAGTATCTGATCGCACTTTGCGAGGGGGAAAAATAAGATGGAAAAAAAGATTCTCGTGACCGGCGGCGCCGGCTTTATCGGCTCCAACTTCGTGTATCTGCTCCTTGACGAGCGCCCCGAATGGAAGGTCGTCTGCGTGGACGCGCTGACCTATGCCGCGAACATCCATACGCTGAACAGGGCGATGGAGAACCCGAACTTCAAATTCTATAAGGAAGATATCCGCAACCGCGACGGGATTTTTAAGATCTTTGAGGCGGAAAAGCCGGATATCGTCGTCAACTTTGCGGCGGAGAGCCACGTTGACCGTTCGATCGAAAATCCGGGCATCTTCCTGGAGACCAATATTCTCGGTACGCAGGTCATGATGGACGCCTGCCGCAAATACGGCGTGGAGCGGTTCCATCAGGTCGGGACGGACGAGGTCTACGGCGATCTTCCGCTTGACAGACCGGATCTGTTCTTCCACGAGGACACGCCGATCCATACGTCGAGCCCGTACAGCACGTCGAAGGCGTCTGCCGACCTGCTTGCGCTTGCCTATCACAGGACCTACGGTCTGCCGGTAACGATCTCCCGCTGTTCCAATAACTACGGGCCTTACCAGTTCCCGGAAAAGCTGATCCCGCTGATGATCAACAACGCCAGCCACGACAAGGCGCTTCCCGTGTACGGCGAGGGGCTGAACGTCCGCGACTGGCTCTACGTCAAGGACCACTGCTACGGGATCCTTGCCGTTCTTGAAAAGGGCAGGGTCGGAGAGGTCTATAATCTCGGCGGACACAACGAAAAGGCCAACATCGAGATCGTGAAGATCATCCTGAAAGAGCTCGGCAAGCCGGAATCTCTCATCACGCACGTCGGCGACCGCAAGGGACACGACCAGCGCTACGCGATCGACCCGAGCAAGGCCAACCGCGAGCTCGGCTGGGGACCGACGACCATGTTCGCCGACGGTATCAAACTTACCATTCAGTGGTATAAGGACAATATGGACTGGATGAACGAATGCACCTCCGGCGATTACATGAAATACTACGAAGAAATGTACGGGAACAGAGGATGACCGATTCATGAAAAAACTGATGGTATTAGGCGGGTCCCGATATGCGCTTCCGGTCATTAAGGCAGCGCATGACCTGGGGCTGTATGTGATCACGTGCGATTATCTTCCGGATAATATTGCCCATAAGTATTCCGATGAATACTGCAACGTGAGCATTATTGATAAAGAGGCGACGCTTGACGCGGCAAGACGGCTCGGGATCGACGGAATTATTTCTTTTGCCTGTGACCCCGGCGTTGTGACTGCCGCCTATGTCGCGGAAAAAATGGGGCTTCCCTCCGTTGGTTCCTATGAATCCGTATCGATCATGCAGAACAAAGGGAAATTCAGAAGATTCCTTTCAGAGCACGGGTTCAACGTTCCGACCGCAAAAGGGTATCATTCCATTGACGATGCGGTAAAAGACGCAGGGCTGTTCCATTGGCCGGTCATTGTCAAGCCTACCGACAGTGCCGGTTCCAAGGGCGTTACAAGGGTTGATGACCCGGATGATATGAAAAAGAGTATTGAATACGCTCTGTCTTTTTCTCATTGCGACGAGTTTATCGTAGAGGATTTCATTCAGCAGCACGGGTTCTCCTCGGACACGGACAGCTTTTCGGTAGACGGAAAACTGCGCTTCGTATCTTTCAACTCTCAACGTTTTGATGCAAATGCTGAGAACCCCTATACGCCTGCCGCATACAGCTGGCCATCTTCCATGACGGAAGAACATCAGAAGGAACTTGCTTCCGAACTGCAGCGTCTGATCACTCTTCTGGATCTGAAAACCTCGGTTTATAATATCGAGACCCGTGAGGGAATGGACGGGAAAGCTTATATCATGGAGTGCTCCCCCCGGGGCGGCGGAAACCGTCTTTCCGAATGCCTTGAATACGCAACAGGGGTCAAACTTGTGGAAAATGCCGTTCGTGCCGCGATCGGCATGCCTGTCGTCGGCGTGGAGCAGAAGCCCTACGACGGCTGCTGGGCGGAAGTGATCCTTCACAGCGACAAACCGGGCGTTTTTGACAGCCTGTGGGTCGCCGATGAAATCAGGTACAACGTGTTTGAGAGGGATCTGTGGATTCAACCAGGCACGAAGGTCGGCGGGTTCAGCGCGGCGAATGAAGCGATCGGAACACTGGTGCTGAAGTTTGAAAACGAAGAGAAATTGCAGAAAGTCATGAATGCCGTCAGTACCTACGTGAAGGTTGTCGTAAGATGAAGGAGATCGGCGGCTATTTTGAACTGGACACTTTGACGAGCGGCAGGGGGGAATATTACACGCACTTTGTGGCTTTGAATACAGCCCGCAACGCGCTCGTATATCTGGTCAAGGCAAAAGGAATAAAGAAGATCCATATCCCGTATTACCTTTGCGATTCAGTTTCATCGGTATGCGACCGGGAGGGAATACCGTACGGGTACTATCATACCGATGAGAATTTTCAGCCTGTTTTTGATAAGGACATGGCAGATGGGGAATACCTCTATGTCGTCAATCTTTACGGACAACTCTGCAGAGAAAGATTATCGGAGCTGAAGGAGCGGTATCAAAGAGTCATCGCGGACAACATTCATGCGTTTTTCCAGAAGCCGGTGAGGGGCATGGATACCATTTATTCCTGCCGCAAGTTCTTCGGAGTCCCGGACGGAGCGTATCTGGCAACGGACTGTACGCCGGATTTGGATCTTCCTTCGGATTGTTCGGACGGCAGAATCGGTCATATCTACGGAAGAAGCAGGGACGGAGCTTCCGCACATTACGACGAGTTCAGGAAAAACGACGAGTCCTTTGATCGGCTCCCTTTGATGAAGATGTCGGAACTGACGCACAAAATGCTTTCGGTGATCGATTACGAAGCAGTCATGACCATACGGGAAGAAAACTATTCTTTCCTGCATCGGCAGTTGGGAAGCGTGAACAAACTGAGTTTGCGAATCCCGGAGGGACCGTATGCTTATCCCTTCTACTGCGAAAACGGTATGGCTGTGAAAAGAAGGCTTGCGGAAAAGAAAATCTATGTGGCTACCCTGTGGCCGAACGTGTTAAAGCAGGAAGGGTGCGAGGCGGCGGAAAGAGATTATGCGATGAATATACTTCCGCTTCCCTGCGATCAAAGATATTCCAAAAATGATATGGAGTATATGATAGGAGAAGTTTTGAGATGTATGAAAATCTGAAAGGTATGAAACTGCTTGTTGTCGGTTCCGAACAGGTTGATACCAATATAGTCAAAACCGCACAGAGCCTGGGGGTATATACGATCGCTGTTGACGGGAAGGTAAAGTCCGGGACAACGTTTGCCAAGAACATTGCGGATGAATCCTGGGACATAGATTACCGAAACACCGATCTGATCTGTCAGAAATGTGTGGAAGAGCACGTTGACGGAGTGCTGGCCGGGTACAGTGAATTCCGCGTGCTTGCGGCGTGCCGTATTGCCGGAAAGCTCGGCAAGCCTTTTTACGCAACCGAGGAACAGATCGAACTGACCCGTAATAAACGTCTGTTCAAGGATGAGTGCATCAAGTACGGGATTCGCGTGCCGAAGGATTACTGCATCAATACCGCGCCGAGCGAGAATGAAATAAACAGCATGAACTTCCCGGTCATCGTGAAACCCACCGATTACGCCGGGCGTAAAGGGATCACGGTATGCTTTGACAGAGAGCATCTAAAAGACGCGGTCGAGTACGCTCTCAGCTTGTCTCAGAGTCACACCATCGTTATTGAGGAATATATCGTCGGGAAAGAATATACGGCGGTTTATTCTCTGTCGAATGGTGAGGCGGCACTGACCTGCCTGAATGAAAAATATTTGGACGAAACGCAGAAGAGAAAGACCGGACTTTGTGATCTTGCCGTTGCACCGTCGGGAAGCGTCGACGCCTTTATAGAAAAAGCGGATAAAAAGGTCAGGAATTTTCTCAAAGGAATAGGTGCTGAGAACGGCGTTGCGTTCTTTCAGGGAATCGAAAAAGACGGCGAATTCTATATTTTTGAAATGGGTTACAGATTAAACGGGGGCAACGATTATTTCCTTGTCGAGCAAGAGCACGGAATCAGCTACATGAAAATGCTAATCTCCCACTCTCTGACCGGCTCTATGGGAGACGATATCAGGAAGAACGATCCCCATTTTTCGGAGTACCATTCCAATTATATCGTGTACGCACACGGCGGCGTCGTTGAGACCGTTGCCTGCCCCGGAAACGGTGAAATCGACGGAGTCGACGAAATTCAGATATGCGCCGTTCCGGGAGCAAAGATCATTGAAGACGGCTCGACCGGGCAGAGAGCGTTTTCTTTCAAGATCACTTCCAAATCCATGAAGGAATTGCAGTCGACGATTTCCGAGATCAACGCCCGGGTCGAAGTGAAGGATCCGAACGGGGAAAATTTGCTGTTTGAACCGTTTGACGTTAGGAGAATCCAACCACTTCGCTGAATAAACGATCGTTAACGGATTTACAAAAAAATTGACGATTATTATTGACAATTTGAGAATGTTGTGATATAATCAAAATGTTATATAAAGCATAACTATTCGACTTGGTTTTTGAATATGAATATGAAGCAATTGCGTTACGTCCTCCTTCTTGCGGACTGCGGCTCGTTTTCCGCTGCCGCGGACGAACTCGGCATTTCGCAGCCGTCGCTTTCGCAGTATATCAAGAAAATCGAAGGTCAGGTCGGCATGGCTCTGTTTGAGAGGATCGGCGGAGACGTGCGGCTGACGGATGCCGGACGGATCTACGTGGAATACGGCAAAAAGATCCTGAATCTGGAGCATCAGATGGAGACCCGGTTTTCCGATATCGCGGAAAACAAGACTGGCTCCCTGATCGTCGGGACCTCACCGTACAGAAGTGCCGGCATGATGCCCGAGATCGCGAAAGTATTCCGCCGGAAATACCCCGGGATCCATCTGGTCGTAGAGGAAATGGTTTCCTCGGACCTGATCGACAAGATGGGGAAAAACGCCTTTGATCTTTGTCTGACCATGCTCCCGGTGGATGAAAAAGTCTTCTCCTATGAAAAGATCATGGAGGAAGAGATGATTTTGGCGGTCCCTGCGGACTATCCGGTCATCGCTTCTTCTGCCGTCCCCGATCGCAGATATCCCGCGATCGACGTCCGGGCGCTTGACGGCGGCAGCTTCGTGATGATCACGGATTCGCAGGTCATGCAGCAGGCGCTGAACGCGATGTGCGAAGAGTACTGCCTTGATCTGAAAAAAGCGGCTGTCGTAAAAGCTCTTGAGGCGCAGATCAATATGGTGCGCAAGGGGATCGGCATGGCTGTGGTCCCGACGGGGATCGAGCGGTTCTGCGGCGAAGGGGAAGTACGGTTCTATTCGTTTGCGCAGGAGCTGCCCAGAAGAACGGTGGTCGCGATGTGGCGAAAGGACCGGAAGCAGCCCCGCGTCGTGACGGATCTGATCGACGTGATCAAACAGATCCCCTGGTAAAAACAAAAACCGAATCATACCGCACGGTTCCGTGCGGCTTGATTTCGGTCTTGATATAACCAAAAGATTATGAGATATTTAACCGGGCAGTTAAATCCGGTTTGATATAAATATGAAAAAAGGAGATTATCCGTTATGCCAATGTCACTCGTTTACCTGTTGATCATGCTCGGTGTGATTTGCATTTGGTTTATGCTGATGAAGCGACCGATATGGGAATCCATGGGATTGGCTTTTCTCGTGCTGGTAGCCGTTACCGGAACGTGGGGAAGCCTCTGGGGCTTTATCGACAAGGGCCTTTCCACCTCGCTGCTGTATTCCATGGTGGTCTTCATCTGCATGTCCGCCATCATGACCAAGACAAAGATCATCGACGGCGCGGTGAACTTTATTCTTGCCCTGCTGGGCAGACTCCCCGGAGGTGCGGGCTACGCTGCCGTCGTCGCGTCCGGCTTTATGGGCGCTCTGTCCGGCTCCGGCCCCGGGAACGTCATGTCGACCGGCGTCATCACGATCAAGGCCATGAAGGAATCCGGCTTCCCTCCGGAGCTTGCCGCCAATGTCGAAAGCAACGCCAGCTATCTCGGGAACATGATCCCGCCTTCCTCCAATATTGTTGCCGCGCTCGGTGCGCTGACCGCGTTCTGGGCTTCTCAGGGCGTCGAGGATACGATGGCCATCGGCTCCTTCTGGGTCATCTGCTGGGGCTGCTCCCTGTGGTTCATCCTCTCCAGGCTGATCATGGTATTTGCCTTCGTCAAGTTCTATAAGATCAGACCGATGGAGAAATCGGCGATCCCGAGCATGAAGGAAACCTTCAAAAATAACTGGCAGGGTCTTCTCCTTCCGGTGATCATCCTCGTTCCCTTCATCGTGGACTTCTTCTTCAACAACGCCACCTCGTTCCCGGATTCCGCGATCTTCATTGACCGTCTCGGGAAAGCGGGCGCCAAGTCGTATTCCAGCGCGCTTCTGTTCTTCGTCGCGGGGATCGCCGCGATCTTCGCCATCATCGTGATGCTGTTCAAGAACAAGAGTGCGGTCAGCCCGAAGAACCTGATCCGTATGATGAGCTCCAGCGCGAAGGGCATTGCGTCCACGGTAGGCACCTGCCTCTTCGGTTACATGATCGGTGCGCTGTTCACCGAGATCGAAGCGACGACCGAGCTCGGCGTGTTCCTGGAAGGGCTGAACATGGGGAAGATCGGACTTGCGTTCGTCATTCCGCTGATCACCTGCTTCATGGGCATGGTCATCCCCGGTTCCTCTCTCGTTTCCATCTTCGGCGCACTGTTCATCGGTCTGTTCTACGCGCAGGGCGCGAATCCCGCGCTCGTTGCCGCAATGCTCCCCTGCTTCTGCGGCGTTATGTGCGGCATTACGCCTCCTCTGGCACTCGGTATGTACGCCGGAATGTCGATCGCCGAATCCGATCCCGGAAAGACGATCAAGAACGACCTCTGGTGGGTCGCGGGACAGTATCTTCTTGAAGTCATCGTCCTTCTCGGATGGCTTCCGATCTTAGGACTGTAAGGAGTGTGACGGAATGAAAAACGTATGTAAAAAGATCGCGTCCGTTCTGGAATGGATCATCGGGATCGCTCTTGCGCTCTGTCTTTTCCTCGGCGGTCTCGGCTTCTTCGGCTTCGTGGCTGCTTTCTGCGTCGGCGGCGACACCGCCGCGGAGATCTGCAACTTCCTTTCAAAGACTTACTACGTCTGGCTGATCAAGGCTTCGACCATCACGGTCCTGTTCTGCTTCCTCCTTCAGTATTTCAACGGCAACGCAAAATGGGTGAACCCGTTTAAGAAAAAAGACAATAAGAAGGCGTGATCCGGCCCCGTTCCCATGCGGAACGTCCGGAAAGCCCGCCCGCGGTCCCCGATACGCCGTCACGGTGTATCCGGGGACCGTTTTTTTCGTAAAACGGCGTCACTGTCCGACGAACGATTGACAACTGCCGCTTCCCGTGGTATGATAAACAAAAACGAAACGGCTCACAAAGAAAAGGATGAAGACGGATGTCTCACGTAACGAAAGAAACCGAAAAAACGGTGGGCGGGATCCGGTGCTGTTATGCGCTGAACCCTTCGCTGCACCGTTTCTGCCTCGGGCTGTACGTCCGGGCGGGGTCCATGTATGAGGATGAAACGGAAAACGGTATCACGCATCTGTTCGAGCATACGGTTTTCCGCAACGTCAAAAAGAAATTCCCCGGCAATTTCTACGAGCTGCTGAGTGCGAACGGGCTGACCTTCAACGCGGTGACCTACCGGGAATTCGTGAATTTCTACGTCTCGGGGAGCCCCGCGGGCTTTTCGCTCGCGGTGAAGATCCTGATCTCGGTATTTGACGGGATCACGGTCAGCGGGGAAGAGTACCGCGCGGAAAAAAAGCGCATTAAGTCCGAGATCCGGGAGGACGACGAAAAGTCGACGCTTTCCTTCTTCTCGGATTCCCACGTCTGGGCGGGGACGCCGCTGATGCGGCCGATCACGGGCACCTGCGCGACGGTCGACCGGATCCCGATCCGGCGGCTAAACGAATTCCGCGCCTCGATCCTGACGCGGGACAATCTGTTTTTCTTCCTGACCGGCTGCGTGAGCGACGCGGACCTGACCCTGTTCGAGAACGCTGCCGCCGCTCTCGATCTGCCGGAGAGCAGGGAAAAGAGGAGGAATCTTGCCCCGGTCCCCGCCGCGTTCGGTAAACGGCAGCTCTCCTTCCCCGTGAAGAACGAGACGTATTACCGTGCGGCGATCTGCTTCGACGTCGATAACGCCGTCTGCCCCTCCGGCGTGCGCGAGCTGATCTGCGCCGCGCTTTTCCGCGGGGAAGCGGCGCTTGTGTATCTCATGCTGTCGGAGGACGATCCCGTGGTCTATTCCTTCGACTACACGCTCGAGCAGTACGACAATATCAGTGTGATCAAACTGGAATACGAGGTCTCGAAGCGTGACCTCGTCCGCTCGGTCCGCAGCGTGATTGCGGCGCTCGACCGTGTCAAGAACGGGGAATTTTCGTTTGATGCCGTGAAGAACGGTACTGCCGCTCTGGTGACGGCGGAGCAGGACAATGCGGAGGAGCTCAACTGGAGCCTCGCGTACGACGGACACGTCCTTGCGGGGCAGCCGGTCGATTACGGTTCGCCCGATCTCGGTCGGTTCGACGGGATCACGAAGGAGGACCTGATGCGGGCGGCGAAGCGGCTGTTCGTCTGCCGCAACCTGACCGCGTCGTTCAAAGGGAACCGGGCTTTCATCGAAAGCTGCGGGCTCGGAGAGATCTTCTCCGCCCTCGGATGATTCATTCACATAGGGAAAGGAAAACGGATATGATCCTGAACGAAAACGAACTCCTGACCGCGGTGACCGGTGCCGTCCGGTCGGAAAAAACGGAACTCGGACTGAAACTGCACCGGTTCACGGAGGCGCAGACCGGGTATTTCTTCCTGCCGAAGGAGCGGTTCCCGGACCCGTATTTCGACGGGTATTTCGGACGCAACTGCTTTGGCGGTGCGGGCGTGACCGTCGATCTTTTGACCGACGCGGACGCGGTCACCTTTTCCTTCGGCGGGTACGAACTGATCAACGACGCACCGCGGATGGCGAACGATCTTCTTGCGGACGGGGTCCTCGTACGTTCCGCGCCCGCGGGAGAGACGCTGCGCGTCTCCTTCCGCAAGAAAAAGACGCGGCGGATCACGCTGTACCTGTCGTATTTCACGGTCTCCCTCCTGCGTGAGGCGGAGCTGAAGGGCGCGACTTTTTTCCGCCCGTATTTCGCGCCCGGGACGGATATCCTGCTCTTCGGCGATTCGATCACCCACGGGGCCGGCGCGGATCATCCCTCCCGCACGATGGCATCCGTGCTCGGGCGGAGGCTGGACGCGCGGATCCTCAATCAGGGGAACAGCGGCTACGTCTACGACGCGGCGACGGTGGAAAAGGTCTGTGAGCCGAAGCTGATCGTCATGGCGTACGGTCACAACGACCGCGGCAGGAAGACCGCGGAGGAGATCCGGACCGAGACGGAGGCTTTTGCCCGCCGCGTAAAGGAAGTGTGGGAGAACGTTCCCGCGGTCGGCATCCTGCCGCTCTGGTGTACGCCGGAGGCCGATCCGGAGACCGCGGCACGCTTCCGCTTCCTTGACCGGAAGTTCCGGGAGGCGTACGAAAGTGCGGGCGTGAACGTGATCGACGGGGCGTCGCTGGTTCCGCATGACCCGCAATATTTCCGTGATGCCGCGCATCCGAACGACCGCGGTTACCGGGTCTACGGCACGCGTCTTGCCGCGGCGCTCACGCGGGCGGGACTGTATCCGCGCGGCTGAAAACGAACGGGAACGAAAGAATGGGGATAATCTCTCCATTCTTTTCATATTCGGGCAACATCTGTAAGCAAAAATAAAACAATATGACGAAATAACGAATTTCGGGGCTCAAAACCGTGAAAAATAAGGAAAACTATTGACAAGAGACTTCTTATTTGTTATAATTTATTGATTTCTGATACGAAAATGCGTAAAACCGTCCTTTTGGCAGGAATTCTTTTCAGGGGGAAGTGTTTCTTCCGGAGCCGGAGAGCGCACGTTCGGAAACAAAAAAGCAAAACAATAAAAATCTGAAACAGGAGATTTTGCGATGAAAAAGTCAATGATCCGCGTTCTTGCGGCGCTTCTGGCTCTCGTTATGGTCTTCGCGTTCGCTTCCTGCATCAAGAAGCCCGGCGAACCGAAGGAAACCACCGGTGAAACCGAAGGCGAAACCACGCCCGCAAGAGAAGTCGTCGTTTTCAGCGGCGATTACACCTACTGGGATTCCGTTTCCACGCTTTCCAACAACTGGAACCCCCACACCTATCAGACCTCTGACCAGTCCTACCCCATGGACTTCCTCTCCACCGGTCTGTACTCCTTCTACTTCAACGACGAGCTCCATCCCGTTGAAGGAAAAAAGCCCTACGAAGGCTACGTCATCCTCCCCGAGATGGCAGCCGAACTGCCCGTCGACGTGACCGAAAAGATCAAGGCGATTGAGGGCAACCCCTACCACATTCCGGAAGATGCCAAGGCTGGCTACGCGTATGAGATCTCTCTGAACCAGCTTGCGGTCTGGCAGAACGGCGAAAAGATCAACGCGGACAACTACGTCAACTCGATGAAGCTCCTCTTTGATCCCAAGCTGAACAACTACCGCGCTTCCGACTACATGGACGGCGACTTCTCCATTGCCAACGCCGACAACTACTTCTATCAGGGCAGCACCGCGTACCTTGAGAACGCCATCAACAATGCGTACGCTCTTGCCGATCTCACCAAGGGTGACGACGGCCAGTACGTCACGCCCGACGGCAACAAGATGTACATCGGTCTTGACTACGTCCTCACCGAATGGCTCGGCGGCGACACCCTGAAGACCTACGTTGACGCTTACGGCGACGGTTACTTCGGAACCGCTCACTGGGAAGAACTGCTCGCGAAGATGGACGAGAACGGTCTCGTTCCGCTGACCGATGAGACCTATCCCTGGATCGCCGACGTTACCACCGGCAACCCCGCATGGGGCGAGACCGAGGACGACCTCTACGCTTACTACGTAGAAGCAAAGGCGTATGCCGACAACTACTCCTTCGATAACGTCGGTATCTTCAAGAACGACGAGTACAAGTTCACCCTCGTTCTGAACAAGTCCCTCGCAGGCTTCAACCTCCTCTACAACCTGTCCGGCAACTGGATCGTTTACGAGCCCCTGTACAAGACCAAGCAGGTCGAGGGCTCCGACGCCTGGACGACCGACTACAACACCAGTGTTGAGACCACCATGTCCTACGGTCCTTACGTCATGGATTCCTTCCAGACCGATAAGGCGATGCACTTCTCCAGAAACGAAAAGTGGTTCGGCTATACCGACGAGAAGCACGTCTACGTTGACCCCGAGGACGGCAAGCTCTATCCGATGTACCAGACCACCGCGATCGACACCCAGGTCGTCGAGGATTCCGCTGCCCGTAAGCTCCTGTTCCTGCAGGGTAAACTGATGGGTTACGGCCTCCAGACCGAAGACTACGACGAGTACAGAAACTCCGAGTACTGCTACGCAACTCCTTCCGAGACCATCTTCTTCTTCATCTTCAACGGCTACGAACAGGCCATTGCAGACAGAGAAGCAAACGAAGGCTTCGACACCACCAAGTATGACCTCCAGACCATGACGCTCGTTTCCTTCCGTAAGGCGATCGCCGTTACGTACGATAAGGAAGCGCTCTGCTCCGCGGTCTCTCCCGCCCGTTCCGGCGGTTACGGTCTGATCGGTGACGCGTATATCTACGATCCCGAGTCCGGTTCCAAGTACCGTGACACCGACGCCGCGAAGAAGGCTCTGTGCGATTTCTACTCCGTC
Organism: Eubacteriales bacterium; assembly: GCA_045617585.1. Classification (GTDB taxonomy): domain Bacteria; phylum Bacillota; class Clostridia; order Oscillospirales; family CAG-272; genus CAKRZE01. Next base: position 2,382 of record JAZLIW010000127.1, on the reverse strand, counting down.
GACGTTTCCAAGTTCGATTCTCTGGACGCTGCCGTTGATTCCATCACCGGTTACGATCCCGAGGCCGCTAAGGCTCTGTTCACCGAGGCGTTCAACGAGGCTCTCGAAAAGGGCTTCATCACCTCCGCTGACGGCAAGACCTCCGATCAGACGATCCAGATCGAGTACGCTTCTTCCTCTCACTCCGACTTCATCGAGAAGACCCTGTCTTACCTCAACGAAAAGCTTGCCTCCGTTCTCGTTGACACGCCTTTCGCCGGCAAGGTCGTCTTCGTTGAGTCCGCTCCTCTCGGCAACGCAGGGTCCGACAACAGCAGAAACGGTCTGTCCGACACCGTCCTCGGCGGTTGGTCCGGTTCCGCTCTGAACCCGTTCTCCATCACCGACTGCTACGTCAACCCCTCCAAGCAGTACGACGCGAAGTGGTTCAACGCTTCCGCCGTTGAGCTCGAGCTCGAGGTCAACACCGCTGCGATCGACGCGACTCCCAAGACCGAGAAGGTCAAGATGTCCCTGAAGGATTGGTCCGACGCTCTGAACGGCACGACCGTTGAGATCGACGGCAAGTCCTACTGCTTCGGTGACGGCATTGCCGACATCGAAACCCGTCTGACGATCCTTGCTGCTCTCGAGAGCAAGATCCTCATGACCTACGACTACATCCCGATGCTTCAGGATGGTTCCATGGCGCTTCTGTCCAAGGAAGTCTACTACGTCAGAGACGAGTACAATCCCATCATGGGCCGCGGCGGTATCACGTACCTCAAGTACAACTACAACGATACCGAGTGGGCTGCCTACGTTGCTGAAAACAACAACGAACTCAAGTATTGATCCGTGCGCGTGACACGCGCCTGATCTGACCGCAGCGGAGACTGCCGGAAACGGCAGTCTCCGCCGCGGACCCTTTTAACATAGGAAATTCTCGGGTTTCCGGGGCATTTGTGTGCCGCGGATTCTCTGTTTGTATATCAAGATTCGATCCGGAGGATACAAAATATGCGATCCATGGGAAAATACGCATTGCAGAGATTCATACTGATGTGCTTCACCCTGCTCATCATTACGTTCATCTGCTTTGTGCTCGTCAGAATGCTGCCACTGCCCGAACTGCCGATCGGTGACCCTCATACGAAGATGATCGAGGCACAGCGCGAGGCATTCGGCTACAATAAGCCGTATCTCGTTCAGTTCGGGATCTTTCTGAAAAATATCTTTACGAAATTCGAGTGGGGCGTTTGTACCTCCGCCAACTATTTCGGTAAAAACGCGATCGACATCTTTGCGGAGAAGCTTCCCGCATCGATGATCATCAATCTTTACACGATCATCTGGTCGATCCCCGTCGGCATCCTGCTCGGTATCTGGGCAGCGCTGAAGAAGAACACGTGGATCGATTACACGATCTCGACCCTGACGATGATCGTCATCTCGGTGCCGAGCTTCGTTTACGCCTTCCTCATCCAGTATTTCCTCTGCTTCAAGCTGGGCCTGTTCCCGCTGCTCCTGAACGCGCTGAAGCCGGGTGAAAGCTGGTTCTCCGGAAGAATGTTCGTCAGCATGATCCCCTGCATCCTTGCCGGTTCCTTCGGCGTGATCGCGGGCTTTACCCGTACCACGCGCGCGGAGCTGACCGAGGTCCTGACCGGTGAATTCATGCTGCTTGCCCGCACCAAGGGTCTGACCCGTGCGCAGGCAACGGTCCGCCACGCACTGAAGAACTGCATGGTCGTCGTCCTGCCCGCGATCATCAGTGAGTTCATCGGGATCCTCTCCGGCTCCCTGATCCTCGAGAAGATCTTCTCGGTCCCCGGCGTCGGCAATCTGTATTTGTATTCCATCAACGCGAACGACTATAACCTGTTCATGCTCGACACCGTCTTCTATACGACGATCGGGCTGGTCGCCAGCATTGTGTTCGATATCAGCTACGGCTTCATCGATCCCCGTATCCGTATGGGATCGAAGAAGTGATCCTCGGGAAAGGAAGAGAAAAGATGGAAACCTACGAACATATCCCGAGAGAAAAATTCCGTTTCGCGCAGTATGACTCGGTCATCCGCGATACCAAGCTGCAGACAAAATCGCGCGGCTACTTCGCCGACGCGTTCCTCCGCTTCAAGAAGAACAAATCCTCCGTCATCGCCGCGTGGATCATCCTGGTCCTGATCGTCTTCGCGGCGGTGTCCCCGATCATTTCCCCGTATAAGATCAGCGACACCGACGTGATCTATCTGGAATTCCCGCCCTTCGTCGAGGAGATCGCCGACCTGGATCTCGGCATCTTCGACGGCGCGAAGTCGTTCAAACAGCGTACCGAGCTGCAGATGGTCGAGCTGCGCGGCAAGGCGGCGGAGACCGGCATGGATCCCGGGATCTCCT
>JAZLIW010000126.1:0-24954 GCA_045617585.1 Eubacteriales bacterium | reverse complement strand
CTCGGTGATGCGCATGATGTAATCCATGATATCGCGGTGAACGAAGATCTTCATCAGCTCGTCCTGGCACTGAACGATCTCCTCCGCGGTCGCGACCGCGCTGAGCTCGGCAAGCGGGCTGTGATTGTTGAAGCGGTCGAGAATGTCGATCCCTTCGTTATGGGTCGGGTACTGCATCGAGGTCTTGACGAGGAAACGGTCGAGCTGTGCCTCGGGCAGCGGGAAGACGCCGGAGTTCTCGACGGGATTCTGCGTCGCGATGACCATGAAGGGCTGTTCCAGCGCGTAGGTCTTGCCGTCGATGGTCGCCTGCGCTTCTTCCATACATTCGAGAAGACCGGACTGGGTCTTCGGCGTGGCACGGTTGATCTCGTCCGCGAGGACGATGTTTGCAAATACGGGACCGGGAACGAATTCAAACTCGGTTTTCTTCATATTAAAAAAGTTGATACCGGTAATATCAGAAGGAAGCAGGTCGGGCGTGAACTGGATACGCTTGTTGGAGCATTCGACCGACGCGGCGAAGGATTTGACGAGGACGGTCTTTCCGGTTCCGGGAACGTCCTCAATGAGCATATGACCGCGGCAGAACATACAGATCAGCAGCAGATCGATGACCTCTCCTTTACCGACGATGACCTTCTGGATGTTGTCTTTGACTTTCTGATAGACGGGATAGATCTGACTTGACATGGTACGCACCTTTTCCTTTGCATCTATTTTGCCTGAGAGTCCCGCGGGACGGCAATCCCGCAGTTATACACCGTTCATTATATCCTTTTCCCCCTTCTTTGTCAACAAAGCGAAATGCGGGGCTTCAATTATTTACATTTCATTAATAAATGAAGCCGCAATCCGTGATACAATAAGAAGTATGGTAAAATGCGTAATTTTGACCAAATAACAGGTATGTAAAAATGATCATTTCCTATCCCGAAGCAGGCAGGATCATCAACGTCCACGGCTTCCGCGGCGTCGTCAAGGCGGAAAGCTGGTGTGACAGTCCGAAGGTCCTCGCCGGCCTGAAAACGGTATATCTGAAAAAAGACGGCGCTTTCTGCCCGGTCAGGGTGCTTGCCGCCTCCGTGCAGAAGCAGTTCGTCCTCCTGACGCTCGAAGGCGTCGACAGTGAGGAAAAGGCAAACGCCCTCCGCCAGACCGTCCTGTACGCCGCGCGCGACGAGATCCTTCCCGGCGGGAAGGGGCATCTGCTTGCGGAGCTGATCGGTCTCCCGGTCCGGGACGCCGACTCCTCTCTTCCCCTCGGCACGCTGAAGGACGTCCTTGAGACGGCGGGCGGACTGGTCTACGCCGTCACGTCAACGGACGGAAAAGAAGTGCTCGTCCCCGCCGTTCCCGCGTTCGTGATCCGTGAGGATCCGTTGGACGCGGTCTATCTGCGTCCCATTCCCGGGATGTTCACCGGAGAAGAGGAGGAGTGACCGTGCTTCGTTTTGACATCATGACGCTCTTCCCCGACCTCGTGACCGGCGTGCTCGGTACCTCGATCATCGGCAGGGCGCAGAAGGCGGGATATCTGGAGATCCGTGCGCACGACATCCGTGACTATTCCGGGGACAAAAACCGCCGTGTGGACGATACGCCGTACGGCGGCGGCATGGGGATGCTCATGGCGGCGCCGCCGATCCTTCGCTGCTTTGAAGCGGTCACGCGGGACGCCGCTCCCGGCGAAAAGCGCCGCGTCATCTATCTCTCCCCGCGCGGAAAGGTCCTGACGCAGAAAAAAGCAGCGGAGCTCGCCTCCTTCGACCGCCTCGTCCTGCTCTGCGGGCATTACGAAGGAATCGACGAGCGGGCGATCGACCGCATCGTGGACGAAGAACTGTCGATCGGGGACTACGTCCTCACAGGCGGAGAGCTCCCCGCCTGCATCCTGACCGACTGCGTTTCCCGCATGGTCCCCGGCGTGCTCGCCGATCCGGACTGCTACGAAAAAGAAAGCATTGCCTCCGGCATGCTGGAATACCCGCAATACACCCGCCCGCTCGATCTCGACGGTGACCGGGTCCCAGAGGTCCTGACCTCCGGCGATCACGAAAAGATCGAGGAATGGCGCTATCGGGCGGCGCTCGAGCTGACGAAGAAAAAGCGCCCCGATCTGCTTTGAACGGAAAAGCGGCGCGCACGGTCCTTTTTCTGACCGCGGCCGCCGCCGGGACCAAGGTGCTGGGGCTCTGCCGCTCCCTTCTCTTCTCCGCTTTTTTCGGCGCCGGAGAGGAGGCGGCAGCGTTCACCGCCGCGCTCCGGATCCCGCTGACCGTCTTCGATCTCCTGCTTGCCGCCGCGGCGGCGAACTGCCTGATCCCGACCTATTGCAGGGCGAAAAGCAGAGAAGACGCCGACCGCTTCGCTTCCGGCTTCTTCTGGACCGTTCTCCTCGTCTGCGCGCTGCTTGCGGCTTGCGGAGCGGCGCTTGCCCCCGCACTGATCCGCCTGACCGCGCCCGGAATGACCGGGAGCGGAAAACAGCTCGCGGTCACGCTGCTGCGGATCCTGTTCCCCATGATCGTCTTTACCGGAGGGGCAGCCGTTCTTTCCGCGCTCCATCAGGCAAGAGGAAGTTTTCTTCTTCCTGCATCGGTCAGCCTCCTCTCCAACCTGATCCTGATCGCGGGTCTGCTCGTTCTGCGCGGACGGAGGATCCGGCTCCTTGCGCTGTTATTCGTGATCGCGTGGGGCGTGCAGTTCCTCACGGTCGCGTTCCCGTTTTTCAAAAAGGTCCGCGCGCCGTCGCTCCTCCCGAAGGAGGACGCGAAGGACGTACTGCGTACCGCCCTGCCGTCTGCCGTCGGCGCGTGGCTTCTGCCCGCCGCCGCGCTGATCGGTTCCCGGTACGGCACCCTTGCGGATCCTTCCGGCAACGTCCGGTTCGACCGCGCCTGCCTGATCTTCACGCTGACCGGCGGGCTTCTCGTTTCCGGTCTCTCGGCTTTTCTGTTTCCGAAGCTGTCAGAGGCGGGAAAGAGCGGCGGAGCCGGAGTCACCGGACGCGGTCTCATCGCCGCGCTCGCGCTGACCGTTCCGTCAGCCGTGCTGCTCACCTGCCTCTCGGGAGAGATCACGTCCGTGCTCTTCCGTCACGGCGCCTATTCCGCGCCGGACGCCGCCGCAACGGCGGAGACCTTATCCCGGATGGCGCCCTTCCTTCCCGCTTACGCCGCGGTCGAGCTGATCGGCAAAGCGTTTTTTGCCGCAGGTAAGCCGCGCGTCCCGATGATCGCGTCCCTGACCGGGATCGCCGCCGATCTTTTTCTCTCCGCTTTCGTCCGTGCCCCCGGCCTGCTCGGCCTTGCGTACGGGCTCGGGATCGCCGCCGCTGCCGCGGTCCTCACCGTTTTCCTGTTTTCGGACGAAGCGCTCTCCCCCGCCGCGGCACCGTTTTTCGCCGCTGCCGGGACCGTTCTTCTGTCCGCCGCCCTGCTCTCGCCCCTCTCCGTCCTCCTTCACAGCCGTTTCGGCGTGATCCCGGAGAACGCGGGCGTGATAAGGAACCTTTTGACCTGTACGGTCGTCTTACTCTCGTGGATCCCGTACCCCCTGCTTCTTGCGGCGGCGTACCGGACCGCCGATAAAATACGAAAGAAAAGAGGTGAACGCGGTTGAACCGTCTGATCACCGACAGACAAAAAAGTGAAAAAGGAGGAGGCGGTCTCAGGCGTCTCTTACGGGAAAGCCTGATCGTTTCCCTCCTGCTCCGCTTCTGTGACGCCGTCAGCGAGCGGGCGAAGACCAGCCTTGCCGCCGGTCTTCTGACCCGATACCCGGAAGGCGAACTCAGCGACAGCAACGGGCTTACTTCCGGGCTGATCGAAAAAAGCGGGATCCGGACCGGCCTGCTCCTGCCGTTCTTCCGCGCCTGCGGACGCGCCTTTACGGGCAGCGTGCTGCTCCGGGCACTGCAAAGGTTCGGGCGCTGGCTTCTGGAGCTTCCCGTTTCCTTCTACGGCACAGTTTACGTTTCCTACGGACTTTTCCGCTGCCTGACCGGACTTCTCTCCCGGTACCTGATGAGTTCCGGCGCCTCCGTCCTCTCCGCGGTCGGAGCGGGCGCGGCGATCATGCTCTGCTCCTCGGTCCTTTTCTTCTCCCAGGCGCCCCTGATCGAGGCGCTCGGGAACGGTCTCTTCACCGGATTTCTTCTGACCGACATCTTCGGCTTCCGCCGGGAGTCGTTCGTCTGCGGAAAAGATCACCGTCCGAAGGGACCGGTCGGCTTCCTGATCGGCCTTGCAGCCGCGCTGCTCGCCCTGCGCGTGTCTCCGTGGTTCCTGACCTTCCTTCCGGTCTTTGCCGGAGCGTTTGCCATGATCCTCCTCTCCCCCGAGGTAGGTCTGCTCCTGCTCTTCGCCCTGTTCCCTTTCCTTACCACGATGCGGACCGCGGCGCTGCTGCTTCTGACCCTCTTCTCCTTTTTCTGCAAGGTCCTGCAGGGAAAGCGATCGATGCGCTTTGAGGCGCTGGACCTCGCAGTGGTCGGCTTTCAGCTCCTTCTCTTCCTCGGCGGATTCGTCTCCGCCTCTCCCGAGGCGAGCCTCCTGCCCGCGCTCCTTCTGACGGCACTGACGTCCGGTTATTTTCTGACGGTCAATCTCCTCCGCACGCCGCAGCAGATCCGCGGCGCGGTCGGGATGACCGCGGCGTCCGCGGTCGTCGTTTCCGCCGCCGGACTGCTTGAGCACTTCCTCGGTCTCGCGTCCACGGAATGGCTGGACCGTGCCCTGTTTCCCGCTATCGCGGGGCGCGTCGTTTCGACCTTCGGCAATCCGAACGTCCTCGGGATCTATCTGATCATGGTGATCCCTTTCCTCGCTCTCCCGCTTCTGACCGGCAAGACGCCCCTCGGACGGGCGTCCGGCGTGCTCCTCGCGGCGATCGGCGTCTCCTGCCTGATCCTGACCTGGTCGCGCGGCGCGTGGCTCGGGTTCCTGATCGGCAGCGCGTTCCTGCTGCTGATGTACAGTAAAAAATCGCTGATCTTCCTTCTGTTCGGGACCGTTACGGTTCCGTTCCTGTTCGGCTTCCTTCCGGACGCGATCACGCGCAGATTCCTTTCCATCGGCAATCTTGCGGATACCTCGACCAATTACCGCGTCGCGATCTGGAAGAACTGCGCCGATATGCTATCCGACTGGTGGTATTCCGGGATCGGGACGGGCAGTCCCGTCTTCCGCGAGATCTTCCCGATCTATTCGGGGCGCGTCCCCGCGGAGCACGCGCATTCGCTGTATCTCGAGATCCTGCTGGAGCACGGCGTCTTCGGCTTTCTGCTGTTCGCCCTGGTCCTCTTCCTGACAGCGCAGGTCTTCTTTTCCGGTCACGGGAAAAAGGACGACGGTGCGGACGGAATGCTGAATGCCGCCTCGGTCGCCGCGTTTTCCGGGATCGCTGCCGTTCTCGTGCAGGGCACCGTGGAGCACGTCTGGTATAACTACCGCATCTTTTGCTTCTTCTGGCTGCTGACCGCGCTGACCGCCGCCTGCCGCCGCGTCTCCGCCGCGTCAGGGACGGAGGTCCGGTACGAGGGCATTTACCTGAACATTCCCTTCATCGAAAGGAAACGAAAAAAACATGAGTAACAAAAAACGGGCGGACGTCTTCCGCTTCAACCTGATCGACGTCCTTTTGATCCTGCTGATCCTCGGCGCCGCAGCATATCTGTATCTCGTGCTGCATCCCGGTACGGTCTCCGATCCATCCGCCCGGACCGAGGCGGTCGAGCTCGTCCTCACGCAGGACCGTCTGCCTGCTGAGTTCAAGGGAAAGGTCAGCATCGGGGACACGCTCCGTTCCGCGGCAACGGGCGAGATCATCGGAGAAGTGATCGGCATTTCTTACGGTGAAAGCACCTATCTCGGAACCGACCCCGCAACGGGAGAGCAGGTCGCGTCTCCCTATCCCGGAACGGTACGGATGGAGCTCACGGTCCGTGCCGAGACCGTCTTCGCGGACGGGCTGCGTACCGCGGGCGGAACGCAGCTCTCGGTCGGCGTCGGCTTTAACTACCGCGTTCCGCATCTGTTCGGGACCGCGGTCTGCACCGATCTCCGCGTCACGGAATCCGCCGCATAACGAAAAGGAGGAACAGACAATGAACGAACCGATCGGTTTTCAGACGAAAAAACGCCGCTTCAACGTGATCGACCTCCTGCTGCTCGTGATCCTTGCGATGCTCGCCGCGGCGATCACGATCCGCGCCGTGACCGGATCGAATGAAAAAAAGCGTTCCCTGCCGCCCCTGAAGGCAACGGAGATCTCGTTCCTCGTCAAGGGGATCGACGTCGGCGTCGCGGATCACGTCGTTCTGAAGGACAGCCTGACCGCGGACGGAGGAGAGCGCTTCGGCTCCGTCAAATCCTTCGATCTTCACCCCGCGGAGCTGATCTCAGAAAACGGCGAGGGAAAGCCCGTCACGGTTTACAGCGACAGCGCTTACGATATCCGCGGGGTGATCTCCGCGGAAGGGATCACGGACGATACCGGCTTTTTGCTGAACGGGACCCTGCCGCTCGCTCCGGGACAGACCGTCACGGTCAACGGAACGGACGTCACTTTCACCCTTCTGATCACGGATATCGCCGTCCTCGGCTGATTTTTTCCCGGCAGAGAACGAAAAAGGACCTTTTCCTTAAACATTTTTCACAAAAAAAGCAAAAATATTTTGGAAACCTATTGATTTTGTGATTTATCTTTGTTATAATAGGCATACTAATTATTTATCGAATACTGAAAGACAGGAGCGAATAAACAAAATGATCTCTCGTAACGTAACGATTCAGAATAACGTCGGTCTCCACGCGCGTCCCGCGACGTTCTTTATCCAGAAGGCAAATTCCTACAGCAGTTCCATCTGGGTCGAAAAAGAAGATCGCCGTGTGAATGCCAAGAGCCTCCTCGGAGTCCTTTCGCTCGGGATCGTCAAGGGAATGACGATCACGCTGATCGCTGACGGCTCTGATGAAGAGGAAGCGCTTGCGGGTCTTACCGAACTGGTCGAGTCCGGCTTCAACGGCTGACAGTTTCCGGTCAAACAGAATCAAAAGGACTGTCGCCCGGCAGTCCTTTTTTCAAATCATCCGTCCATTCAATTCCAGCCGAAAGGAGACCCGCCGTGCCGGAGATACGATTTGACGAAACGGTCCTTGCCGGACTCAGAGAAAAAGCGAACCGTCTGCCCCTGACGCCGGGGGTCTACCTGATGAAGGACAAGGCGGAGCGGATCATCTACGTCGGCAAATCCAAGGCCCTGAAAAACCGCGTGTCCTCCTATTTTCAGGACGTCGCTTCCCATAACCGGAAAACGCAGAAAATGGTCTCCCTCGTCCGTTCGTTCGACTATATGCTGACCGACACGGAAATGGAAGCGCTTTCCCTTGAGAACCGGCTGATCAAGCTTCATACGCCGAAGTTCAATATCCGTCTGAAGGACGACAAGAACTATCCGTATCTCAAGGTCACGGTCGGGGACGACTATCCCCGCATCTCGGTCGTCCGCAAGCGCCTTGCCGACGGAGCGAAATACTTCGGACCGTATTCCGGCGCCTCGGTCGCCTACTCGATCCTTCGCACCGCGGAGAGAGCGTTCCGTCTCCCCTCCTGCCGCAGGGTCTTTCCGCGCGATATCGGCAAGGAACGTCCCTGCCTCAACTATCAGCTCGGTCTCTGCTCCGGCGTCTGCGCGGGAAAGATCGCGAAAGAAGAGTACCGCGATTCCTTCCGTGAGGTGGTCGGATTCCTGAACGGGAATTACGGAGAGGTCCGTGACCGTCTGACCGAACAGATGGAACGCGCGGCGGAAAACCTGATGTTCGAGACCGCCGCGGTCTGCCGTGACCGCATCGCCGCGATCACCGGACAGTGGCAGAAGCAGAAGGTCATCGCTTCCCCCGACGTGGAGCACGACGTCTTCGCGCTCTACTCCGACGAGCTCGGCAGCTGCCTGACCGTGTTCATCGTCCGCGGCGGTGCGATCGCGGACAGCACGAGCTGGTTTTTCGGCGCAGATCAGTTCACGGACAGCCCGGCGCTCACGGCGTTCCTCTGCGATCTGTACGAGAAACGGGAATATATCCCGAAGGAGATCCTGCTCGGCTTCCCGCTCGACGAGGAGGACCGGCAGACGCTTTCCGACTTTCTGAAAGAACAGAGCGGCGGAAAAGTATATCTGCTGTTCCCGGAACGCGGCGAAAAGAAAGCGCTGATCGACATGGTCAGCGAGAACGCGAGAGAAAAAGCCGCGGCAAACCGCGCGGAAGCCGAAAAGAACAGCGATACGCTGATCCGCCTCGCTTCCCTGCTCGGGCTGGAGGTCGTTCCCGAACGCATCGAGGCGTTCGATATCTCGAACCTCGGCAACGAAAACATCGTGGCGGGCAAGGTCGTTCTCGTGAACGGCAAGCCCTCCAAAAAGGATTACCGTCTTTATAAGATCCGCTCCACCGCGACGCAGGACGACTACGCGTCGATGGAGGAAGCAGTCAGGCGCCGTCTGGACCACCCGGAGGACCCCTATCCCGATCTCTTCCTCCTTGACGGCGGAAACGCCCACGTCCGCGTGATCCGGGATCTGCTCGACTCGTTGGGGGTCGATATCCCGGTCTACGGCATGGTCAAGGACGAGTACCACAAGACCCGCGCCCTTGCCGCGGGCGACGGAGAGATCTCGATCGCAAAGGATCAGCCCGTCTTCGTCATGATCTATTCCCTGCAGGAGGAGGTCCACCGCTTCACCGTCGCCCGCATGACCGCGGCGAAGCGCAAGACCCTGCGCACCTCCTCGCTTGAAAAGATCCCGGGGATCGGCCCCGCCAAGGCGAAGGCACTCCTTGCCCACTTCAAAAGCATTTCCGCCCTCCGCGCGGCAAGCGCCGCGGAGATCGCTGCCGTCCGGGGGATCGGTCCGAAAGACGCGGAAGCGATCGCTGCCGCCCTGTCCGGCCCTGCCGGAAAGAACGCGGGATCAGCGGGATCTTCGGAACCATCGGAATCATCGGAAAGGAATCAATGACATGATGCGTATCATCACCGGCTCCGCCAGAGGTCTGAAGCTGGAAACGCCGGAAGGAGAAACCACCCGCCCCACCTCGGAACGGGCAAAAATGGGAATCTTCAACATCCTGCAATTCGAGATCGCAGGGAAACGGGTCCTCGATCTGTTCGCCGGCTCCGGTCAGCTCGGGCTGGAAGCGCTCAGCCGCGGTGCTGCCTCCGCGCTGTTCTGCGACGCTGACCGTGCGGCGGCAGAGGTCGTAAAGCGGAACGCCGCGCGCGCAAGACTCACCGACAAATGCCGCTTCCACCATTCGGACTACAAGGAGGTCCTGCGGACGCTTTCCGGAAAGGAGCAGTTCGACCTGATCTTTCTCGATCCTCCCTACGGCGCGCGGCTGCTGTCGGACGTCCTGCACCGCGTTTCCGTCGGTCGTCTCCTCGCAGAGGACGGATATCTCGTCGTGGAGGACGAACGTGAGGAGGCGTGGGAAGCGGAAGGAACGGAGCTTTACCGCTTCGTATCCTACGGCAGACTGCACATCACGATCCTGAAAAAACGCGGTCAGACCGCGGAAACGGAGGAAACGAACGCATGAACGCACTTTTTCCCGGCAGCTTCGATCCGGTGACCGCAGGGCACGCCGATATCATCTCCCGCGCCGCAAAAATGTTCGACCGCCTGTTCGTCGTCGTCTTCGTCAATCCGGCAAAGAAACCGATGTTCGATACGGAAACGCGGGTCCGCTATCTGAAAATGGCGGTAAAGGGACTGGAGAACGTGACCGTCCTTGCCGACGGCGGTACCGTCGCGGATTTCTGCCTTGCACATGAGATCGGCGTCCTCGTCAAGGGGCTGCGAAATTCTGCCGATTACGACTACGAATACCCGATGGCGGTACTGAACGGCATCCTTGCACCGGGGCTGGAAACGGTCTTTCTCCCCTCGGACGAAAAGTACCTCCACATTTCCTCCACCGCGGCAAGAGAACTGATTTCCCTCGGCAGGCTGATGCCGGGGATCCTCCCGCCTCCGGTCTACCGCGATATCAAAAAGAAGACTGTCTCCGGTTAAACTCCGGCGGAATCCATTCCCGCGGAGAACGGTAAAACGGTCCGTTCACGGTGATTTTTCCCCGTGAACGGACCGTTTTTTTGTTTTTCGTCCCTCTTTCCCCCGAAAATCGCCGGCTTTTCCGAAGGGACGAAAAAACGTTCTTTTTCTGTCGAAGCAGAACGAATTTTTGTTCTTTTCGGCGCTTTTTTTGTTCGGAACGACATTCTTTCCGGTGGGTTTCTCTTGCAATTCGGCACTGTTTTTACTATAATAGTGGTAGCATTGTGGAGGTTGGTGGATGCTTGTGGAGGTTTTACGGATGAAATCGGGCGATTTCATCGGGTTTTCCCATCCCTTCTCCCCAAAATAACACAAAAAGGAGGATCAGAGATGCTTTCCGGCGAATACAGCCACACTTTGGACGCAAAAAACAGATTGATCCTCCCGTCCCGGCTGAGAGAGGAACTCGGCACCGAGATCGTCCTCACCAAAAACGTCGACCACTGTATTTCCGTCTATCCGAAGGCAGTCTGGGACGCCTTCCGCGCCAAGCTGGACGCGCAGCCCGATACCGAGACCCGCGTCGTCAAGCGCTTTTTATACGCCTCCGCTTTTGAAACCTCGATCGATTCTCAGAACCGTCTCGTGATCCCGACGAAGCTGTACGAATTCGCTTCCCTCGGTAAAAACGTCATGGTCGTCGGCGTCGGCAACCGTGCGGAGATCTGGAATGAGGAAACCTATAACGGAGCAATGTCCTCCGTCAACGTTGACGACGTCATTTCCATCATGGAAAAACTGGGTCTGTAAAAGAATGGCTGAATTTGTACATACCTCCGTCATGCTGAACGAATGCATCGACGGGTTGAATATCAAAGAAAACGGGCTGTATCTCGACTGCACGGCGGGCGGCGGCGGTCACTCGCTCGAGATCGTAAAACGGCTCGGACCGGAAGGCAGACTGATCGCGATCGATCAGGACGCCGAGGCGATCGAGGCGGCGCGGAAGCGTCTTTCCGGCTACGAGGATCGCTTCACGCTGGTCCACACCAATTTCAAAAACGTAAGAACAGTCCTCGAAAACGAGCTCGCGGACGGCGCGCTGATCGACCTCGGCGTGTCGAATTACCAGCTCAGCACCCCCGAGCGCGGCTTCTCCTATCTGTACGACGCGCCCCTCGATATGCGGATGAATCCCGAAGACGAGATCACCGCCTACGACGTCATCAACGGCTGGTCCGAAAAGGAGCTGGCGCAGATCTTCTTTGAATACGGCGAGGAAAAATTCGCGAACCGCATCGCCGCCGTGATCTGCCGCAAGCGTGCCGAAGCGCCGATCGCGACCACCCTTCAGCTTGCGGAGCTTGTCCGCTCCGCCCTGCCGGGCATGAGCTTCGATTCGACGGCGCACCCGGAAAAACGGGTGTTTCAGGCGGTACGCATCGAGGTCAATCACGAGCTGGAGATCATCGCGCCGACGGTGCGCGATCTGATCGCCTGCCTGAAGCCCGGCGGACGCCTCGTGATCCTGACCTTCCACAGTCTGGAGGACCGGGAAGTCAAGAACGCCTTTGCCGAAGCGGCGAAAGGCTGCGTTTGTCCCCCTTCCTTCCCCGTCTGCGTCTGCGGCCGTACCCCCTCGGTACGGATCCTGACGAAAAAGCCGCTTCTTCCATCCGAAAAAGAACTGAACGAAAACAGCCGCTCTCACAGTGCCAAGCTCCGCATCGCGGAAAAGCTGTGAAGGCGCTCCCGGATCTGTCCGTGATCCTTTGAAACGAAGAAAGGAACAACGATCATGCCGAACGATCAGATGAGAAAAAAGACGACCGAAAGCAGCACCTCCGCCCGCACGAACGCGGCAGCAAAGAAAACCGCACCGGCTGCAGGAAAAGGCACGAAGAACATGGGAAAGAAAGCGGCCGCCGCGGCACCCGCGAAGAAGAAGGTCCGCGCCGCCGCGGAAGAGCCCGTGGAGCTGACGGTCCAGACGGTCAGCGCGAGAAAGAAGACCCCTTTCCCCTTCGCCGCGATCCTGACCACCTTCTTCTGCACGATGCTCTTCATGTACATGATCTTCAACTACGTACAGATCAACGAATACTCCCAGTCCATCAAGGAGATCCAGTCCGACCTTGATTCCCTCTCCTCCAAACAGAAGGAGCTGCAGCTCGAGCTGGACAAGCGCAACGACGTGACAGAGATCCTTGAAAAAGCGGAGGAGCTCGGCATGGTGCGCACCGACGGGATCAAAAAGATCTATCTGGACGGCGTCAGCGAGGATATGATCGAGGTCACCGACAAGGGTGCGGGCAAGAAAGAAAACAGCGGTTTCTTTTCCGATATCATGAGTGCACTGGCACAGAATTTCCGTGACATTGCGGAATATCTGAACGGGAACTGAATAGAATAACGCGAAACCGATGAGAGTATAAGGAGAAGAAAAGGATTCTGATCCTTTGCTCTCATTTGTTTATCCGGTCCGGAAAGGAGCCGACGGAAATGGTCATCTCAAAAACCACAAAGCATCTCCCGAAGAGAAGCCTCGTGATCCTGCTCTTCTGCTTCGCCCTCTGGGGGATTCTGATATACAATCTTTTCCAGCTTCAGGTCGTGAATTATCAGAAATATCTGGAAAAGGTGCTCGATAACGTCCAGCGTGAGACCAGCGTCACAGGGTCACGCGGCAACATCACCGACTGCAACGGCATCGTGCTCGCGACGAATTACACGGTCTACCGCGTCTTTATTTCCCCGCGTGATTTTCTCGTTCCCGTCTTTGAGGGCTCGAACGACAAGGTCCCGGACGAGGAAAAGGTCGCGCTCGTCGCCGATAAGCTGTCCGAGCTGCTCGGCGTGGACCGGAGCATGATCGTCGAGCGCGCGCACAAGACCTCCCGCGCGGATGAAACGATCAAGAAAAACGTCGAGGACGCGGTCGCCAAGCAGATCCGCACCTTCATCAACGAAAACGGTCTTTCCGCCCAGATCCATCTGGAGCCCGCGGAAAAGAGATATTATCCCTACGGAGATCTTGCGGCGCAGGTCATCGGCATCGTCGGTACGGACGGCGGTCTTTTCGGCATCGAGCTGGAATACGACGACTATCTGAAGGGCACCACCGACCGCTTCGTCACCGCGAAGAACGGCGCCTCCCGCAATATGCCCTATCAGTACGGCGATTTCGTTGACAACGCGGACGGCGGCACCGTCCGGCTGACCCTGAACGTCAAGATCCAGCTTGCCCTCGAGGAACAGCTGAAGCAGACCTATCAGGATTCGCGTCCGCTCAACCGCGTCACCGGCATCGTCATGGACCCAGCCACGGGCGCGGTCCTTGCCATGGCGACCTACCCCACCTTCAACCTGAACGATCCCTACCGCCTGACAGACGAATTCCAGGCGAAGCTCGACGCGATGGGACTGGACCCCGACAGCAAGGATTACAACGAGGCGTTCTACGAACTCGTCTACACCATGTGGCGCAACAAGGCGGTCTCGGAGCTTTACGAGCCCGGTTCGACCTTCAAGATCATCACGACGGCATCCGCCTTCGAAAGCAGGACCGTCAACCTCGGTACGATGTTCAACTGCACCGGCGCGTACCACGTCGCCGCGGCAGACCTTGATATCCACTGCCACGATCTGTCGGGACACGGCGTCGTTTCCTTTGCGGAAGCGCTGCAGCAGTCCTGCAACCCCTCCATGATGGAAATCACCTCCCGCATGGGAAGAGATCTGTTCTACGATTATTTCGAGGCGTTCGGCTATACCGAAAAATGCGGGATCGATCTGCCCGGCGAAGCGGCGTCGGTCTATCACACGAGAGACAACGTAAACTCGGTCGAACTCGCGGTCTATTCCTTCGGTCAGACCTTCAAGGTCACGGCGATCCAGCACCTCACTTCCCTCTGCTCCGTGGCAAACGGCGGAAGCCTTCTCGTTCCTTACATCGTTTCCGATATCAAGGATAAGAGCGGCAACCTGCTGTACGAATGCGAGACGCAGACCCGACGTCAGGTCGTCAGCACATCGACCTGCCGTACGATCGCCGACATTCTTGAAAAAGGCGTTTCCGGCGACGGCGGTGCGAAGAACGCGTACGTCTCCGGCTACCGCATCGCGGCAAAAACGGGTACCTCCGAGGTCCGCGATATCGTCAACCCCATCACGCATCAGAAGGATTACCGCGTTGGCTCAACCGCTGCGTTCGCCCCATACGACGATCCGCAGGTCGCCGCCGTCATCATCGTCGACGAACCGCAGTGTGCGAACGTCTACGGCTCGGTCATCGCGGCACCCTATATCGCCAATCTGTTCTCGGAGATCCTCCCGATCGTCGGCGTCGAACGCCAGTACACGCAGGAGGAACTGCAGAAGCTTGCCGTCAGCGTCAGAGACTACCAGAGCATGCATATCGAAACGGCAAAGCAGGATATCACGTCCAAGGGACTGTCCTTTGAGATCGTGGGGAACGGAGATTACGTCGAAAAGCAGCTGCCCGAAAGCGGCATCTCCCTCTCCAAGGAAAACGGAAAGATCATCCTGTTCACCGGCGGGGAGGAACCGCAGGCGACGGTCCGCGTACCGAGCGTGATCGGGCTGAATCTTGACAACGCGAACAAGACGCTGGTCCAGTACGGGCTGAACGTATCGGTCATCGGTGCGAACAACGGCTCCTCCGGCGCCTCGGTCGTCTCCCAATCCATCGCGGAAGGCGATATCGTCCCTGCCGGGACGGCGGTCATCATCACGCTCCGCTATATGGACGGTACCGCAAACTGACGGAAAACGCAAAGATCCGGACGTACGAATTTTCACGGCGAAAATCAGTAACGAACGGAGAATGCGTATGAAACTGTCTGAACTGACGAAAAACGCGGGGATCCCTGCCTTCCCCGCCTGCTCCGACCTTCCGGTCACGGGCGTGACGGAGCACTCCGACGAGGTCAAAGAAGGGTTTCTCTTCGTCTGCGTCCCCGGCAGAAAGCAGAATGGTGCGGCGTTTGCCGCCGAAGCCGAGCGGAGGGGTGCTGCCGTCCTCGTCTCCGAGGAGGCGATCCCGGGTGTCCGGATCCCGGTGCTTCCCGTCCGTGACGCGCGCGAGGCACTTGCGCGTCTGCACGACAATTATGCCGGGAATCCCGGCAGGAAAATGAAGCTGTTCGCCGTCACGGGAACGAACGGCAAGACCTCGGTCGCATTCTTCCTGCGCGCGATCCTTGCGCAGGCGGGGTACCGCACCGGCATCGTCGGTACGGTAACGAACGGCATGACCACGCCTGACCCCGGCGTTCTCTACCCGCTGCTCGGCAGATTTGCCGCAGAGGGCTGTGACGCCGTCGTGATGGAGGCGTCCTCCCACGCGCTGGCGTTAAGGAAACTGTGTCCCCTGACGTTTGAATACGGGATCTTTACCAACCTCACGCCGGAGCACCTCGATTTTCACGGGGACATGGAGCATTATTTTGCCGCCAAGGCGTCCCTGTTCCGGCAGTGCCGCACCTCGGTCATCCATCTGGACGATCCGTACGCCTCCGCGCTGCTGGATGCCGCGGCGGGAGAGACCGTGACCTATTCCCTCTCCGACCCTGCAGCGGACTACCGCACCGCGGACGTCCGTCTCCTCGGCACCGAGGGGATCCGGTACGAATGCCGGAGCGGCGACCGCCTTTTCCGCGTCTCTTCTCCGATCCCCGGACTGTTCACGGTCAGGAACACGCTTGCCGCGGCTGCCGCGGCGTCCCATATGGGGATCCCGGCGGACGTGATCCGCCGTGCGATCGCCGGGACCGCGGGCGTTCCGGGCAGAATGGAGACGGTACCGACCGGAGGAAAGAGCTTCCGCGTCTTTCTTGACTTCGCGCATACGCCCGACGCGCTGGAAAACGTTCTGCGGGCGATCCGCGGCTTTATGAAGAAAGACGAGCGCCTCGTCCTTCTGTTCGGATGCGGCGGAGACCGCGACCGTTCCAAACGGGAAAAAATGGGGTGCATCGCGGCGCGGCTTTCCGACTTTGCGATCGTCACCTCCGACAATCCGAGGAGCGAGGACCCCGCGGAGATCATCCGTGAGATCCTGCGCGGCGTGCCGGAGCATTTCCCGCACGCGGTCATTCCCGACCGGAGAGAGGCGATCCTGTACGCCGTCGCGAACGCGGGTGCGGGCGACGTCATCCTCCTTGCGGGAAAAGGACACGAGGACCGTCTGACGGACCGTACGGGCAGCCATCCCTTTTCCGAAAAGGAGATCGTCGCGGAAGCCCTGCGAAAAATGTGAGGGCCGCGGCAAAAATCGCGCTTTTTTCATTGCTTTTCCGTCAAAGAAAAGGTATAATAGAAAGACATACATAAAAATGCAAGAAAGGATACCGTCCGCTGACGGTCCGATGATCATGGAACAAAAATGCAGCGTTTTTCCCTTCTCTCTCTCCGAGGTCGCGCGGATCACGGGGGGAAAGGCATATATCGGAAAGGAGCATCCGGTCGGCCGTTTCCGGATCGACTCGAGACAGCTTGAACCCGGTGACGTCTTCGTCGCCTTCCGCGGCGAAAAGGTCGACGGGCACCGCTTTATCGGTCAGGCATGGGAAAAGGGTGCGTCCTGCGTGATCTGCACCGTACTGCCGGAGGAAATCGGCGGGAACCTGATCCTCGTTGACGACGCGACCGCTGCCCTCGGCAGACTTGCCGCGGCGGTGCGCGGGACCATGACAATGAAGACGGTCGCCGTCACGGGCAGCGTCGGAAAAACGACGACCAAGCAGCTGATCCGCGGACTACTTGCCGGGACCTATACCACGCTTGCCACCGAGGGGAACTCCAACAACGAGCTCGGTCTGCCCCTGACGCTCCTGAACGCGGGGAACGGACACGACGCCGCCGTCCTTGAAATGGGGATGTGTGCGCGGGGCGAGATCGAATATCTCTCCCTGATCGCGCGGCCGGAGATCGCCGTCATTACGATGATCGGGACCTCCCATATCGAAAAGCTCGGTTCCCGTGAAGAGATCCGCAACGCGAAAATGGAGATCGTCGCCGGGATGCCGGAGGACGGAACGCTGATCCTGAACGCCGACGAGCCGCTGCTCCGCGGCGTGTCCTATGCCGGAAAGACCGTTTACGTCGGTTTTGCGGAGGACGCGGATTACCGGATCACCGGGATCCGGCAGACGGAGGAGGGTTCCTTCTTCGATCTCTCCGTACGGGGCGGCTCCGTCCTGAAGGAACTGTATCTTCCCGCGCTCGGCGAGCATAACGTCAAAAACGCCGCGCTCGCCGCCGCCGCAGGCTTTGCCGCGGGGCTCGACGCGGAACGGATCCGCACCGGGCTTGCGGGCTTTGAAAACACCGGATACCGGCAGAAGCTGGAGACCGTGAACGGCGTTTACCTCATCGAGGACTGCTACAACGCGGCAAGGGAATCCATGGCGGCGGCGCTTGCCGTTCTTGCCTCAAAAAAGCGGACCCGTTCCGTCGCCGTCCTCGGCGAAATGCGGGAGCTCGGCGCTTACGCCGCGGAGATGCACCGCGAGGTCGGCAGGAAGGCTGCCGCGACCGGGGTTGACCTTCTCCTCCCCTACGGCGGAGAGGATGCCCGTTCGATCGCGGAGGGCGCACTGGAAGCCGGGATGGCCCCGGCGTGCGTCCTGCCTCCCTGCCCTGCCGACGAACCCGAACGGGCAGCGAAGGTCCTGAAAGAGATCCTGCGTCCGGGCGACACCGTCCTCTTCAAGGCCAGCCGCGCGCTCGCACTGGAAAACGTGATCGAAAATCTGAAAAAGGAATTTGAAAACTCATGAACATTCTGCTTTTTGGGGGGATCCTGGTCCTCACGTTCGCGCTGACTGCCGTCATCCTCCGCTTCCTGATCCCGATCCTCAAAAGCCATAAAATGGGACAGAAGATCCTGGACATCGGTCCCCGCTGGCATAAATCGAAGGAAGGCACGCCCACGATGGGCGGCGTCTCCTTCGTCATCGCCTCCCTCGTCGTCTTTCCCGCCTTCTTTATCCCGCTCGCAGTCATGGGGAAACTGGAAAATCCTGCCGCCGTATTCCTCACCTTCGGCATGGCGCTGCTCAACGGCATGATCGGCTGCATCGACGACTACACCAAATTCATCAAAAAGCAGAACGAAGGGCTCCTCGCCTGGCAGAAATACCTGCTGCAATTCGTCGTTTCGTCGCTTTATCTCGTTTTGATGCGGCTGTGGGGCGGACTTTCCACGGTGCTTTATCTTCCTTATTTCAATCAGGCGATCGACTTCGGCTTTGCCTATTACATCGTCGCGATCCTGCTTCTCACCGGGATCACGAACTCCGTCAACCTCGCGGACGGCATCGACGGACTGGCCTCCTCCGAGACCGTGATCGTCGGCGCGTTCTTCGCGGTCGCGGGAAAAGTCAGCCTTTCCGCACTGACCTCCGGCAGTGCCGTTTCCTATTACGCGGCGCTTCTGATCGGCTGTGCGCTCGGCTTCCTCGTCTATAACTTCCATCCCGCCAAGGTCTTCATGGGGGACACCGGTTCCCTTTTCCTCGGCGGCACGGTCGTCGGACTTGCCTTCCTGCTGAACAACCCGCTGATTGTCCTCGTCTCCGGCTTCATCTACGTGATCGAAAGCATTTCGGTCATGCTTCAGATCTTCTGGTGCAAGGTCTTCGGACACCGTCTCTTCAGGATGAGCCCGATCGACCACCACTTTGAAAAATGCGGATGGGGCGAGATCAAGATCGTCACGGTCTTCTGCATCGCCGCCCTGCTCTTCTGCGTCCTCGCCTGTTTCGGATTGCCCACAGACGCCCGTATCCCCTTTTGAAAAAGGAGTATCGCTTTGAATAACAACGAAAGGAATCCGCGTCCCGCCGCGCCGCGCAGGGATCCGGAAGGGACCCGTCCGGCGTCCGTCCGGACGAACGGGAGCGGCACTGCCGCACGCCCGGCGGAGCAGCGTACCGTACCGCAGAACGGCAGCCCGCAGGATCGAACCGCGCCGGAGAAACGTACCGATCCGACGGCGATCCGGCGCGCCCCCCGTGCGTCTGCCGCACAGAGGGGACCCGTAAAGACCGCGGCGGATCCCTCCTCTCCGAAAACGTCGGGCAGTACCCCGCGCAGCGCCGCAGACGGAGCTTCGGTCAGAAAAAAAGTAAGACGCACCGCGGAAAGCGCCCCTGCCGCTGCCGGCGTGAAAGTCACCGCGGAATCGGAAGGCATTACCGCCGCTCCCGCCGCAAAACCGGCGAAGCGTCAGATCGAGGTCGAAATGCTGAAGCCGGCGGACCTGATCATCAGCCGCGGACCGGTCGACCGTCCTCTGCTGATCATCATCATCGTGATGCTTTGCTTCGGCTGCGTCATGGTCTTCAGCGCAAGCTACGCCGCCGCCCTCACCGAAGAGGGCAGCAGCTATCATTACATCGTCCGTCATATCGCTTTCATCGGGCTCGGCGCGGCGGCTGCCTTCGTCGAGCTGCTCCTTCTGAAGTACAATTTCCACCTCCTGGAAAAAACCGTTCCCTTCCTCTATATCGGCGGCCTCGGGCTGCTGGCGTACGTTCTCGTCTACGGGTTTGCGCAGGGTGTCGCACGCCGCTGGATCTACCTCGGTTCCTTCTCTTTTCAGCCCTCCGAGTTTATGAAGCTCGCCCTCATCCTTGCCCTTGCCGCGTATCTCTCAAAAAATCAGAAAAAAGTCCTGGATAAGCGGTTCTGGTACAGTTCGCTCTACGGGGACTTTCTCCCGTTCGTCTTCATTGCGATTCCCTGCCTCCTCGTCGCGCTGGAAAACCACCTTTCCGGCACCATCATCATCGGCGTGATCGGTCTCGTCGTGATCTGGGCGTCGGGCGCGAGAAAATTCTGGTTCATCGCCGCGGCGACCGTCGGCGCGCTTTTCTTCTGGTACGCGATCACGAACATCGAATACGTCCACATCCGTTGGGACGCGTTCGTTCACCCCGAAAATTACGACGCGACCGATGAACTCTGGCAGACGCTGCAGGGACAGATCGCCGTCGGTTCCGGCGGATGGTTCGGCGTCGGTCTCGGGAACAGCCGTCAGAAGCACATGTTCGTTTCCCAGCCGCAGAACGACTTTATCTTTTCCATCATCTGTGAGGAACTCGGCTTCGTCGGCGCGCTCGCCGTCATCGGGCTCTTCATCGCCTTCATCGTCCGCGGATTCACCATCGCGCTCCGTGCCCCCGATACCTTCTCCGCCCTGACCGCTGTCGGCATCACGACGCAGGTCGGTCTGCAGGGCGTACTGAATATGATGGTCGTCGTCGGCGTCATCCCGAACACTGGCATCAGCCTGCCGTTCTTCAGCTACGGCGGCTCCTCGATCATCATGCTGATGGTCGAAATGGGGATCCTGCTCAGCATCTCCCGCTTCTCCTATCAAAAAGAATCATGATCCGAAAGGAGCCTTTCAGTTTTCTGAAAGAATCACGCCATGAGAGTTCTCGTAACGGGCGGCGGCACGGGCGGACACATCTATCCCGCGATCGCGATCGCCAACACGATCAAAGCCCACGAACCGGATTCCGCGATCGCCTTCGTCGGAACGTCTAAAGGAATGGAAAACAAACTGGTCCCGAAGGAAGGCTATCCGCTGTATCACGTAGAGATCCAGGGGCTCAAGCGGTCCCTTTCCCTCTCCAATCTCAAAACCCTCTGGATGACGGTCACCTCTGTCGGAAAGGCAAAAAAGCTGGTCCGGGAATTTAAGCCTGACCTCGTCGTCGGCACCGGCGGCTACGTCTGCTGGCCGGTCTGCAAGGCGGCGGCGTCCCTCGGGATCCCGACTGCCCTGCACGAATCGAACGCCATCCCCGGCGTCGCCGTCAAAATGCTCGCCTCCTCGGTCGACCGGATCTATATCAACTTTGAGGCGACCGCGAAAAAGATCCGCGAAAAGAAAAAGATCGTACGCGTCGGCAATCCTCTGAAAAACGAGTTTGCCACCCTGACGAAGGAAGAAGCGAGAAAGCAGCTCGGCATTGAAGGAAAATACCGCCGCTTCCTGCTCTCCTGCGGCGGCAGTCTCGGCGCGGAACGGATCAACGCGGAGGTCCTCGCGGTCATGCGGGACTATTCCTCCGCACACCCCGAGCTGCTCCACGTACACGCGACCGGCGCCTACGGATACGAAAGCTTCATGAAAGCGTTCCGGGAAGCCGGGCTTGATAAGTACCCTAATCTCGTCCCGCTGGAATACATCTACGATATGCCGGTGCGTCTTTCCGCCGCCGATCTCGTGATCAACCGCGCTGGCGCCATGACGCTGTCGGAGCTTGCCGCGCTCGGAAAGCCCGCGATCCTCATCCCCTCCCCCAACGTCGTGGACAATCACCAGTACAAGAACGCGAAGGTCCTTGCCGACGCGGGCGCCGCCGTCCTGATCGAGGAAAAAGACCTGACGGACGGGCTCCTTGCGAAAACGATCGACGAGTTGTTCTCGGATCGGGCAAAAACCGACGCCCTTTCCGAAAAATTCCGCACGTTTGCCGTTGCGGATACCAATGAAATTCTCTACCGTGACCTGAAAGCACTTGTCAATTCCGCAAAAACGTGATACAATAGAGATATGCCCTGACAGAAAGGAGGGAGAAACGTGCGGAAGCTCCGATTCGACGACGAGGAAGACGAAAAGGAAGAACGGATAAAAGAAACGGAGGCGGTCAGTGCCGCCGAGATCATCAGCAACGATTCCTTTGAGCGCCTTCTCGCAAGAAACAGGCGCAGATCGACCGAAGAGATCCTGGTCGTGGTCGGGCTCGTCTGTTTTCTGGTCGCTGCCCTCGCGTTCCTGTGCGGCTATCTCTTCTTCAAGGCGGAAAACGTCACAGTCGTCGGCAACGAACTGTACGGTACCGAGGCGATCCTCAGGGAAGCGGGGATCACGCCGGAGGACAACCTCTTTTCCGTCAGTGAAGCGGATCTCAGAAAGCGGCTCACCGCCGCGTTCCCATATCTGCGCAGGGTCACGCTCGAGCGTTCCCTTCCCACCTCCCTGACCATCCGCGTCGAGGAAGACACGCCGCAGTATTTTACGGAGATCGCGGGAGATTACTTCCTCCTCTCCGGAACGCTCCGCGTTCTGGAGCGTGCGAAATGCGCGGAGGATTTCACCGGCCGCATCCCGGATCTGCTGCCCGTCCGCGTCCCCGAGATCAAAAAAGCGATCGTCGGATCCGAACTGGTCTTTCCGAGAGACGCGACCTTCCGGTATATGAACGATCTGCTGAACACGCTGGAAGCGTCTCCGATCCGTCCCTTCATCGACACGGTGGACGTATCCGAAAAGTTCAATATCCGGCTGTACCTCTACGACGCCCGTCTCTGCGTCTCGATCGGCGGAACGGACGACCTGAACGCCAAACTGACGTTCCTCACGCGCATCCTCGGCTCGCAGGTCGAAGAAACCACGATCGCGACAATCAATATCAAAAAGGCGGAAACCGCTTACGTCACCTACCGTGAAAAAGACTTCTCCGATCAATTGTTAAAATAAAGTTAATTTTTTCTTCACGCTATTGCATATTGCCCGATAATCCGCTATCATATATAGTACTGAATTGTACTAATCCAAAAAACATTTCGTTTTCGCTGCGGCGAAAAAACAGGAGGATCATAAACATGGAACTTGAGAACTTTACTCCCAATGTCAATATCAAAGTAGTCGGCGTCGGCGGCGGCGGAAACAACGCGATCAATCACATGATCGAGACCAACATCCGCGGCGTTGAGTTCATCGCGATCAACACCGACCGTCAGTCCCTGATCAACTCCACCGCGACCGTCAAGATCGCCATCGGAGAAAAGATCACCAAGGGTCATGGCGCGGGCGCGAATCCCGACGTCGGTATGAGAGCCGCGGAAGAGAGCAGCGAGCAGATTGCCGAGGCGTTCAAGGGCGCCGATATGGTCTTTATCACCGCGGGTATGGGCGGCGGCACCGGTACCGGTGCGGCTCCCGTCGTTGCGAAGATCGCTCATGACATGGGCATCCTCACCGTCGGTATCGTTACGAAGCCCTTCCTCTTTGAAGGCGCCAAGAGAATGGCAGCTGCCGAAATGGGCATCGAAAAGTTCCGTGAATGCGTCGATTCCCTCATCATCATCCCCAACGAGAGACTGAAGCAGATCTCCGAGACCCGCATCACGCTGAAGAACGCCTTCTCCGAGGCGGACAACGTCCTGAAGCACGGCGTCCAGAGCATCTCCGACCTGATCGTCGGCAACGGCTTCATCAACCTCGACTTTGCCGACGTCACCACCATCATGCAGGACGCCGGTGCCGCTCATATGGGCGTCGGTACCGCGGAAGGCAAGGACAAGGCAAGAGAGGCCGCCAAGCTCGCGATCTCCAGCCCCCTGCTCGAGACCTCCATCTCCGGCGCAAAGGGCATCCTGATGAACTTCACCGCACCGAGCGACTTCACGCTGGAAGAGGTCGATGAGGCGTGCAGCCTGATCCACGACGAGGCTGATCCCGACGCGACCATCATCTGGGGTCTTGCGTTCGACGACGATATGGAAGACAAACTGACCGTCACCGTCGTTGCGACCGGCTTCAACTCCCCCAGAAAGCAGACGAAGATGGGCGCTCCGATCACCCGTGAATCCAAGGCAGCCGAGACCGCCGCTGCAGACGTCAGCACCGCGGCAGAAGCCGAGGACGAGGCTGTCGATCCCGCAAACGGCATCCCGGACAGCGACTTTGAGGACATCATGAAGATCCTCAAGAAGCAGAAGAATGGCTGATCCCGAATTTCATACATCCCGTTTGGCTCACGTTCCCGTGAGCCAAACTTTTTTTCTCAAAAAAAAGGGCTGCTGCACGTTCGTACAGCAACCCCGGTCATAGTCGGGCAAAAGGAACGCGTTCAGGTCCCCTGCTCTTCCTTTTTCGACAGATTGTTCAGTTCGTTGCGGAAGGTCTCGGCGTCCTTGAATTCGCGGTAGACCGAGGCAAAACGGACGTAGGAAACCTCGTCGATCTCTTTCAGGCGTTCCATCACGAGGTTTCCGATCTCTTTCGTCGTGACCTCGTTTTTCAGCGTGTTGCGGATCGCGGTCTCCACGTCGTTGACGAGAGCGATCAGCTGCTCTCTGGTCACCGGGCGTTTGTAGCACGCCTGCAGAAGGCCGGTCATGATCTTGTTGCGGTCAAAGATCTGGAGCGTCTTGTCCTTCTTGATCACGACGATCGAAGAGGAATCGTCAAGCTCGTAGGTCTCGTACGTCGTGAACCGGAACTGGCAGGAGAGGCACTCGCGCCTTCTGCGGATGCTGTTGTCGCCCGGTCTGGAATCGATGACCTTGCTGTCGGTAAAGCCGCATTTGGGACATTTCATGACTGGTTCCCCCTTATTTACACCCTACGGAATGAATGATTCATTGTATCACGCGAACGTGAATCTGTCAAGAAGAACGTGTAAATTCATTTACGTTCCGTTTTCACGGAATTGCAGGCTGTACAGATCAGCGTACATCCCGTTTCGTTTCATCAGTTCGTCGTGCGTACCCTCTTCGATGATCTTCCCTTCCGAAACGACCGCGATCTCCGTCGCGTTCTTGATCGTGGAGAGACGGTGTGCCACGACAAGCGTCGTTCTGCCGCGGCAGAGCTCGTCCAGGGAATGCTGGATCAGGATCTCGGTCGTATTGTCGAGCGCGCTGGTCGCCTCGTCAAGGATCAGGATCGGCGGGTTTTTCAGAAAGACGCGCGCGATCGAAAGGCGCTGCTTCTGCCCGCCCGAAAGACGGACGCCGCGTTCCCCGATCTCGGTCTCGTACCCTTTTTCCAGCGACATGATATAATCGTGAAGATTCGCGCGTTTCGCCGCCTCGACGACCTCCTCCTCGGTCGCGTCCAGACG
>JAZLIW010000125.1:0-3324 GCA_045617585.1 Eubacteriales bacterium | reverse complement strand
CCGACATGGCTACGATCCGACTTGAGACCATGGACTTCGTTACCGTGTCGGAGGTGATGTCCGGGCGGACCAGCGAGAACTGGGTCCCGTCGGCGTTCACGATCGTAACGTCGTTTGCCGGAGGGGTGGGCTCGTCTTCTTTGGTGCAGGAGACCGCAAGGAGGACGATGCAGGAGAGAAGCAGGAGCAGGAAGGCGATGGAACGTTTCACGTTGATTCTCCTTTGTATGTTATTTTTTTATTTCGTTTCGCTTTGTTTTTGCGCGCAGGAGGCGCACAGACCGTACAGCACGGTCTTGGAGTGATCAACGGCAAAGCCGTGATCCTCCGCAATGTGCGCGGTCAGTTGATCGATCAGCTCGCAGTCCACGTGAAAGAGCGAGCCGCAGGAGAGACACTTGAGATGGAAGTGGTGGCGGCAGGCGTCCGGGTCGATCCGCGCGATCTGGTAGCAGGCGGCGGAATTGCCGTCGATCACGTAGCGCCGAAGCGTTCCTTCCTCGGTCAGCTTGTCGAGCATCCGGTAGACCGTGGACATCCCGGTCCCGGAGCCACGCCTGCGGAGCTGCTCCGCGATATCGGCGGCGGTAAAATGGACGTCCCCTTTCTGACCGATGAGGTCGAGGATCTCTGCCTTTTGCCTCGTTCTGTATCCTTTTTCAGCCAAGGTCTTTCTCCTTTCCGTCGGTAAAGCAGGTCACGCACTCAATCGAGCCTGTGCCGGGGAACATATCGACCGGCTGCACGCTGTCCTGTCGGTATCCGCCCGCGGTCAGCAGAGCGGCGTCCCGTGCGAGCGTGTCGGGGTCGCAGGAGACGTATACGATCCGCCCGGGGCGCTTTTTTATCAGGTTGGCGATCATCGCGGACGAGCAGCCCTTGCGGGGCGGGTCGACGATCACGCAGTCAAAACCCGAAAGGTCGGCGGACGCGGAATCGGCGCAGAGGAAATCCGCGTTCGGGATCCCGTTGCGCGCCGCGTTCTTTTTCGCGTTTTCGATCGCTTCGGGAACGATCTCGACGCCGGTGACGCGGACGTCCGGCAGGGAAGAAGCGAGGATCAGTCCGATCGTTCCCGTACCGCAGTAGAGGTCGGCGACCGTCTTCGGCGATGCCTCGCGTACGCGTCTGATCGCTTCCCCGTACAGCAGCTCCGCCGCGTCGTGATTGACCTGATAAAAGGCATTCGGCGCGATCTCGAAGCGGAGACCGCAAAGGACGTCCTCCACGGTCCTTCGCCCCGCGATCAGATACGCGTCCTCCCCGAGGATGACGTTTGAGTCGTCGGGGTGATGGCTCAGCCAGAAGCTGACGACCGCGGGATATTTCGCGGTCAGCCCTTCCGCGAACGGCTTCAGCTTCGGGAGCGTTTTCGTCTCCGAGACGAGGACGACCATGATCTCTCCGGTCGCTTTCCCGTGCCGCAGACAGACGTGACGGACGGAGGAAAGACGGTTTTCCCGCAGGTACGCGACGATATCGTCGAGGATCGGGCGGAAGACCGGCGCTTCCAGCAGGCAGGCGTCGGTCGGGATCACTTCGTGCGAATGGCGGGCGTAATATCCGATGCGGAAGTCGGGCGATACCGGATACTGGACCTTATTCCGGTAACCGGTCTCTTCACCGGTCGTGAGGACCGGGAGGATCTCGGCGCCGATCCCGTTTTTCCGGAAAGCGGAAAGAACGTAATTCCTTTTGAGGGTCAGCTCGTATCCTCTCGTGATCTGCCGGTAGACGCATCCGCCGCAGTTCTTCGCCGCGGGACAGACGGGATCTCTCCGGTACGGGGAGGGGGAGAGCAGCTTTTCGATCCGCGCGACGGCGTAGTCCTTTGCCGTCTTTATGATCTTCACCGTCAGACGGTCTCCGGTCACGCCGCCGGGCACGAAGACGACCATGCCGTCGATCCGTGCGATCCCGCTGCCGAGGTTGTTTACGTCAAGGATCTCCGCGTCGGCGATCCGGTTTTTTTCCAGCATTTCGGCCTCGTTTTTGAAAAACAGATTATCAAATTTTATTATATCAAATCCGAAAGGAAATTGCAAGAGGAAATGTGAAAGAAACGGCGCTCCGCGGACGAAAATCTTTCCGCTTTCCTCCGTTCTCCGTCAGAGCCCGCTGAAACGGAAAACGCCCGCCGGACGGCGGGCGTTGGGAAATCGGAACGGGAAACAGACGGTACTGCTTTTCCGAAAAGCGTTACTTTTCCGGCGCCGCGGCGTTCTGCGCGGCGATCTTATCCAGCTCCTCCTGCTCGAGCACGCGGTAGGCGACCTTGCCGACCAGCGTTTTAGGGAGCTGATCGCGGAACTCGATGTCGTAGGGCAGGGCGTAGCGGGCGATATTCTTCCGGCAGTACGCCATCAGCACCGCCTTGTTTTCCTCGGTGGGCGCGGCGCCGGGCTTCAGCATGACGAAGGCCTTGACCTTCTGCATCTTGAGGGAATCCGGCACGCCGATGACGCAGCTCATCTGTACGAGATCGTGCGCGTCGAGGATGTTTTCGAGCTGCGAGGGGTAGACGTTGTAGCCGCTCGTGACGATCATGCGCTTGAGACGCTGACGGAAGTAAATGAAGCCGTCGTCGTCCATAACGCCGAGGTCTCCGGTGTGGACCCAAGTCATGCCGTCCGCGTGCGTGCGGAGGGTGTCCGCCGTTTCCTGCGGGTGGTTCATATAGCCGAGCATGACGGTCGGACCGGCGATGCAGATCTCGCCCTCCTCACCGTACGGAACTTCTTCCTCGGTCCCGACCCGGACGATTTTGTAATACGTATCCGGGAAGGGCAGACCGATGGAGCCTTCCTTTACCATGTGCGTCGGTGTGAGGCAGCTTGCGGTGACGCACTCTGTCGTTCCGTAGCCCTCTCTGACCTGCACAGTGGCATGATGGTCGTAGAGAAACTTGTCAAAGCGCTTTTTCAGCTCGACGGAAAGGGAATCACCGCCGCTGAAGACGCCCTTCAGGCTGGAAAGATCCGCGCCTTCCATGCAGGGCTGGCGTAAGAGCGCCTCGTAAAGCGTGGGAACGCCGGCGATGAAATTGCACTTGAATTTCTTGACCAGCTTTGCGTAGCTTTCCGCCGTGAAGCGGGGAACGAGGATGCAGCGGCCGCCGTTGACCAGCATGGAGTGGATCGAAACGCCGAGGCCGAAGCCGTGAAACATCGGCATGACGGCAAGCATCTTGTCGCCCGGACGGAACATGGGGTTCGTGGCGACGATCTGCGCGCCGAGCGCGTTGAAATTCAGGTTGGAGAGCAGGATGCCCTTCGTCGTTCCGGTCGTTCCGCCGCTGTACAGGATGACGGCAACGTCGTCCTT
>JAZLIW010000124.1:0-2680 GCA_045617585.1 Eubacteriales bacterium | reverse complement strand
ATATTGGTTTATCTCTTGCGTTCGTCAATCTATTATTCTATCATTCCGACTGATGATCAAACAAGCAAATACGTTTGTTAATTCGTAAACTCCCGAGCGAAAGGAAGAATTATTAATGATCATTTCAGCAAGTCTGCAAGCTGGTTGATAAAGAATCCGCCTACCACCGAACGCGCCTGGAAACACCGTTTCTGTCCCGACAGAGTTTCGTACCAGTCGGTCATCGGCACCCGGTCAACGGTTTCGCTTATCATGGCGGCGATCGCGCCGTTCACCGCGTCGAGATATTCCCGGTCGTCGGTCATTACGGTCGTCCATTCCAGCCAGTCGAGCTTGGTATAGTCGGCGCGGCAGTCAAGCGGCACGCCGTAGACGTTCATTTTCTGCTTGTAGACCTCCACTTCCTCCGTGAAGACCGAGGGATCGAAGAGATTCAGATGAAGCAGCTTGTCCCAGACGATATTGTATTTCAGGCTCCACGTATCGTTGCGGTCGAACGTCAGACGGAAGCCTTTCCCGCCCGAAACCTTTGCTTCTGCCGTCCAGCGCTTCGCCATGTCCTTCGCGATTTCCATATAGGCGGGCGCGTCGAACAGATCGGCATAGGCACCGAGCGCGACGATCGCTTTCAGCGAGAGGTTGCAGTTGTGCGCCAGATGCCCGGCGAAATCGTCGGTGCAGAGCTGATTGCCGGGGTTGTATCCGTATTCCGCGAGATAGTCCGCCCACTTGGTGAGCAGATCCTTGTTTTCCGAGGCAAAGGAACGGTCTCCGCCGTCCGCCGCGCAGATCGCCGCCGCGGTGAGAATGGCGTTGCCGCATTCCTCCACCGGCATCTGCTTATCCTGATTGATCACGCCGTCTTTCACGCCGTAGACCTGACCGTTGCAGAAGGGGTAGCGCCCGCAGTCGTGCGGGGCAAAGGGCTGATCCTTCCACGTTTCGCTTCTTGCGTAGGCAAACAGAGGACGGAGCATCCCGCGGACAAGCTCGGGATTGTAAAGGAGAAAGAGCGGGATGGAGGGATAGGTGACGTCGAGGGTTCCGAGACATCCGTTGGAGAAACACTCTTTGGAAAGGAACCATATCTTGCCGTCCACCGTGACGAGCTTGTGCGCGGCGATCGCCTGGCGGTATGCCAGAGCGCCGATCTTTGCGTAGAGCGGCGAGATCTTTTCCATGTCCGAAATCAGCTTTGCGTCGTAGACCTTCGCTTCTTCAAAAAGCGCTTCCGCGTCCCGCACGGCGACCTTCAGCATCGCGGAAAAATCGCCGTAGACCGAGCGGTAATAGCAGTCCTCCGGCTTTCCGTTGACCAGAACGGAATGGATATCGTCATAGGCAAGAACGAAATGATCGCAGAGCTTTTTCGACACCGCGCACAGAATCGGCGCGGTTTCCGCGGTCGGCAGGACATCCGGGACGGCATAGCGCTGACGCCGATCATCCGCCTTCGCGTTTTCGTGGACAAGATGCAGATAGCCCCAGTCGATGCGGACGTCGTCCCCGCAGCGGTTGAGGACTTTCTGCTCCCGGTTTCCGAGAACGGCGTGTCCCGGTTCCTCGCGGATCTCATAGGTCTGACCGTTCAGGTCGCCCGCAAGCTGACAGGAGGCGCCGAAATACACCTCGAAATCGTGCCCTTCTTCCTTCGGCGTGATCTCGTAGAAAACGTAGGAAACGGGACGGGAAAGAATTTCCGGGCGGTCAAGAAAGAGCGGGGTAAAAAAGGTGACTTTGAAGTCGCAGACGGGATGGGAAAAGGAATAGACCGTGGTGATCGGATTGACGGTAAGGGAAATCTGCTCCAATATGCGTTCCGGAAGCGTCGCTTTTCCGTCGGTTTCCGGTCTGCCGAGAAAGACGGATTTCTCTCCGTCAACCGTGAGGACGCCGGAAAGGGACTGTTCCGCCCCCGTCCAGTGTCTCGTTTTGTCGTCGGTCAGCCTGTCGGCAAAGCTCCACAGGCTGAAATAGGGGTCGCAGGTGATAAGCGGCACAGCGGCCGGTCTGAATTCTTTTTTCATCTTTCTGTCCTTCCGGTCTTTCTGCCCAGTACCTTCATCAGCGGTGCTGATATGTCTTACAGTGACCTGAGAGATATTATGCGAAGAAATGCTTTTCAAGTGCGGCACAGAGCCAGTGGTAAACCGGAAGAGTCAGCTCCTGCACGCGGAAGGTTTCCGTTTCGGGCAGGGCAATGCAGACGTCGGAGAGCCGCGACAGCCTCCCGCCGCTTTCTCCCGTGATCGAAACGACCTTCATTCCGAGCGCTTTTGCCGTTTCGGCGGCGTAAACGCAGTTTTTCGAGTTTCCGGAGGTGCTGAGCGCCAGCAGAACGTCGCCCGCTCTGCCGTAGCCGAAGACCTGCTGTGCAAAGGTCATCGACGCGTCCTTGTCATTTCCGAACGCAGTGGAAAGCGAGGAGTGTCCGCAGAGCGAGATCGCGGGGAGACCGCGTTCGAGCTTCTGGAATAAAGCCGCGCCGTCCTCTCCGAAGGAGGCAAACCGAAGTGCCATATCCCCGGTCATCGGACGTTTCAGAAGGAAGGATTTCATCAGCTCACCCACGATATGCTCGCAGTCGGCGGCGCTTCCGCCGTTGCCGCAGAGAAGCAGTTTTCCGCCGTTTTCAAACGATTCTTCCAGAACCGCGTAGGTTTTTTCGATGCTTTCCCGG